>DATBUE010000128.1:0-2740 GCA_036516375.1 Noviherbaspirillum sp.
GGCGCATCTGGCCGGTGATGGTCGAGCCTGAATGTTCTTTCCATTCCCACACTTTTTCGAGGAATTTTTCGCGGCCCAGATCGTGGCGCGACACCTTCTGCGCATCGAGCTGGCGCTCGACCACGATTTGGGTGGCAATGCCGGCGTGATCGGTGCCGGGGATCCAGGCGGTGTTGAAGCCGCGCATGCGGTAATAGCGCGTCAAGCCATCCATCACCGTCTGGTTGAAGGCGTGGCCCATGTGCAGCGTGCCGGTCACATTGGGCGGCGGCAACTGGATGCAGAAGGCGGGTTTGCCGGGCTCGGTGGTGGCGGTGTAATAGCCGCGTTTTTCCCACTCGGTGCGCCAGTGTTTTTCGATCTCGGCGGGCTCGAACGACTTCGCTAATTCCATGATTCGACTTGTGTTTTCGGGAAACCGGGGATTATAGAGGACAGGCGGTTTACAGCGGGGTGGGCGGCGTATAATTCGCCGCTTGCCGCACGGGCCCCAGTCTGAGCGGCAGGAACGCTAGGGGTCCTGGTCGCACAGCAATGCGCGCCGGGTGAGAAACACCCTCGAACCTGATCTGGGTAATGCCAGCGAAGGGAAGCATCCGGAAAGCCTGCCCGTATTCCGCAGCTCCTTCGCCTCATTCCGTCTTAGCCAAGGAGCATCATGAACGCCAATCCGCAATTCCTCGCCGCCACCGCCATGGTGGATGAAGCAGCGATCCAGCCGCTGCCCAAGTCCCGCAAGATCTACGTCGAAGGCTCGCGCCCCGACATCCGCGTGCCGATGCGCGAGATCAGCCAGTCCGATACGCCGGCTTCGTTCGGCGCGGAGAAGAATCCGCCGATCTACGTCTACGACACCTCCGGTCCCTACACCGATCCCACGGTAAAGATCGACATCCGCTCCGGTCTGGAAGCGTTGCGCGCGAACTGGATTGCAGAGCGTGATGACACCGAGGAATTGCCCGGGCCCAGTTCGCAGTACGGCGTCGAGCGCCTGAACGACCCGAAGCTGGCAGAACTGCGCTTCAACCTGCATCGCAAGCCGCGTCGCGCCAAGGCCGGCAAGAACGTCACGCAGATGCATTACGCGCGCGCCGGCATCATCACGCCGGAAATGGAATACATCGCGATCCGCGAAAATCTGCGCCGCAAGGAATACATCGAAAGCCTGAAGGCCTCCGGTCCGACCGGACAGAAGCTGGCCGAGCTGATGGGACGCCAGCATCCGGGCCAGAACTTCGGCGCGGCAATCCCCTCCGAGATCACGCCGGAATTCGTGCGCGAGGAAGTCGCGCGCGGACGCGCGATCATCCCGGCAAACATCAATCACCCGGAATCGGAGCCGATGATCATCGGCCGCAATTTCCTGGTGAAGATCAACGCCAATATCGGCAACTCGGCCGTGACTTCATCCATTGGTGAGGAGGTCGAAAAGATGACCTGGGCGATTCGCTGGGGTGGCGATACAGTGATGGATCTGTCGACCGGCAAGCACATCCACGAAACGCGCGAATGGATCATCCGCAATTCGCCGGTGCCGATCGGAACCGTGCCCATTTACCAGGCACTGGAAAAGGTCAACGGCAAGGCTGAAGACCTGACCTGGGAAATCTTCCGCGACACGTTGATCGAGCAGGCCGAGCAGGGCGTCGATTACTTCACGATCCATGCCGGTGTGCGTCTGCAATATGTGCCGCTGACCGCCAAGCGCATGACCGGCATCGTCTCGCGCGGCGGCTCGATCATGGCCAAATGGTGCCTCGCGCATCACAAGGAATCCTTCCTGTACACGCACTTCGAAGACATTTGCGAAATCATGAAGGCCTACGACGTGTCGTTCTCGCTCGGCGATGGCTTGCGTCCCGGCTCAATCTACGATGCCAACGACGAAGCTCAGCTCGGCGAATTGAAGACGCTGGGTGAGCTCACGCAGATCGCATGGAAACACGATGTGCAGGTGATGATCGAAGGTCCTGGCCATGTGCCGCTGCACCTGATCAAGGAGAACATGGACTTGCAACTGGAGCAGTGCCACGAGGCGCCGTTCTACACGCTCGGCCCCTTGACCACCGATATCGCGCCCGGTTACGACCACATCACCTCGGGTATTGGTGCAGCGACCATCGGCTGGTACGGCACGGCGATGCTTTGTTATGTCACGCCGAAGGAACACCTGGGCTTGCCGAACAAGGCCGATGTGAAGGAAGGCATCATCACCTACAAGCTGGCTGCGCACGCCGCGGACTTGGCCAAGGGCCATCCGGGCGCGCAGATTCGTGACAACGCCTTGTCGAAGGCGCGCTTCGAATTTCGCTGGGAAGACCAGTTCAACCTCGGCCTCGACCCGGACAAGGCGCGCGAATTCCACGACGAGACCCTGCCAAAGGATTCGGCCAAGGTCGCGCATTTCTGCTCGATGTGCGGCCCGCATTTCTGCTCGATGAAGATCACGCAGGATGTGCGCGATTACGCGGCGAGCCAAGGCATCTCGGACGACGAAGCCCTGAAGAAGGGCATGGAAGTGAAGGCAGTCGAATTCGTCAAGACCGGTGCGGAAATCTATCGCAAGCAGTAAGGCATATGGAAATCGAACTCAACGGTGCGCCGCACGCGGTGTCGGAAAACTTCAATGTGCAGGACTTGATTGCATCGCTGGAGTTGGCAGGAAAGTCGCTGGCGGTAGCCGTCAATCGCGAAGTGGTGCCGCGCCAGCGCTGGGCGGAACATGTCCTGCGGGCTGGCG
>DATBUE010000129.1:0-4422 GCA_036516375.1 Noviherbaspirillum sp.
GGTCCCCATCGTCTAGAGGCCTAGGACATCACCCTTTCACGGTGAGTACCGGGGTTCGAATCCCCGTGGGGACGCCACTCAAAGCGCCACGCAATACTGCGTGGCGCTTTTTTTTAGCCCGCGATTTTTGTGCTCGCGGCACCGCCCCGGTATATCGTTCGCTGCACGTATTCCTTCCCCTATGGTTTGAAGTGCCAGATGACTCAACGCCCAACCAATCCGCGTTCGCTTGCCATCTTTTGTAAGGTCGTCGACAACTTCGGCGACATTGGAATCTGCTGGCGTCTGGCCCGACAACTGGATTGCGAGCACGGGATTGCAGTCGAGCTGTGGGTCGATGATTTGTGCAGCTTCCGGCGAATATGTCCCGATGTCGTCGGCGATGCTGACATCCAGCAGCTCGGCAAGGTGATGGTGCGACACTGGCGCGATCAGGAGGGGCAGTTCAGGCCGGATGAAGTTGCGGACGTGGTGATCGAGTTTTTCGGATGCGACATCCCGCCGGGGTACATTGCGGCGATGGCGCAGCGTACACCACGCGCAGTGTGGTTGAACCTGGAGGGCTTGAGTGCCGAGGAGTGGGTGGAGGGGTGCCATCGCCTGCCCTCGCCCCATCCGCGCCTGCCTCTGACCAAGCATTTCTTCTTCCCGGGTTTTACGCGCCAGACTGGCGGCCTGTTGCGTGAGGTCGGCTTGGCCGAGCAGCGCCGCCGGTTCCAGTCCAACGAGGTGGCGGTGCGCAGCTTTCTTGAGCAGCTAGGGCTCTTTCCCGCCGAGTTGGATGGGCTGAAGATTTCCTTGTTCTGCTATCCCCATGCGCCACTCGGCGAGCTTTTCGATGTCTGGGTGCGGAGCCCGGTGGCGATCACCAGTCTCGTTCCCGAAGGTGTGGCGACGGATGCCATTGCCGCCTTCCTGGGGGTGCAAGCCAAAGCGGGTGCGGTGAGGACGGTGGGCGCGCTGACGCTGCGCGTCCTGCCGTTTGTTGCGCAGCCGGACTACGACCGGCTGCTGTGGGCATGTGACCTGAACTTCGTGCGTGGCGAGGATTCTTTTGTGCGGGCCCAGTGGGCAGGACAGCCCTTCGTCTGGCACATCTACCCACAGGATGAAAACCTGCATCACAAGAAGTTGCGGGCGTTCCTGCAGCGCTACGCCGACAGCGATGAAAGCCTGGCTGCATTTTCCTTGCGTTGGAACGACGCGAAACAGGAGGGCGGTGAGCTGGCAACCTTGTGGCATCGCTTGTACTTGGCGATGCCGGGATTGAAATCACGGGCAGAACGATGGGAACAAAGCATACTGGAGAACGGTGATTTGGCGAACAATTTGCTGGACTTCTGCGCAGCAGTTCGGTCTGACGCTGCCCAAAGCAACGTATAATGCGCGGTTATCTTTTCTGTCGTTCCGCTCTGGCGAGCTGTCGACGCAGGTCCGGTGCAGGGCGCCGAGAATTTTCAAGCAACCTACCTTTCCCTAAATTCTATGAAAGCTGCAAAAGAAGTTCGCGTTGGCAATATCGTCATGATCGATGGCAAGCCCATGATCCTGTTGCGTTCGGATGTCAACGGTTCGAGCCGCACCGGTTTCACCTACAAGTGGAAGATGAAGAATCTTCTGACCAGCGCCCCTCTGGAAAACGTCTTCCGCGGCGACGACAAGTTCGACGTAGTCGTGCTGGACAAGAAACCGGTCACCTTTTCCTACTTCGCCGATCCGCTGTACGTCTTCATGGACGAGGAATACAACCAGTACGAAATCGAGGAAGAGAACCTCGGCGATGCACTGAACTATCTGAAGGATGGGATGGAGTGCGAAGCGGTTTTCTATGATGGCAAGGCAATCTCTATCGAGCTGCCGACCACCATCGCTCGCGAAGTGGTGTATTCGGAGCCGGCAGTCAAGGGAAATACCTCGGGCAACGTGCTGAAGGATGCATTGATCGAGAATGCCGTCGAGTCCCGCCGTCACACGGTTCAGGTTCCGCTGTTCGTCAGTCAGGGCGACGTGATCGAAATCGACACCCGCACCAACGAATACAAGCGCATCGTCCGTAACTGATGCACACGTAATCCGGCGCACCGGATCATCCGGCAACCGCAAACGCCGCTCCTGACAGGGCGGCGTTTTTATTTGCGTCGTTCCGCCGTTTGCGCACATTGATGGGCGGTATAAACTCGCTGCTATTTTTTGCAAGGGAGGGGGATGAGAGTGTTTCGATTGACGATGGTGCTGCCAATGTTCGCCTTGCTTGCGGCCTGTGCAACAGCGCCGAGCGTCCAGGATGCCGTGGCCGGAGGCGCGTACACCCAGGTTCAGCACGAACGGAGTGCTGCGACGCCGGTCGGCGGGGAGCAGACCGTGGTGCGCGACGCCAAGGGAGCCGTGGTCGTGCATAAGGTGCCGTTCGAACTCGGCGTATCGACTGTGACGGTCGAGCGCATGGCACGCCGCAGCGGATGCATGTCCGAAAAAGGTGCGGGCTTGTTGACCGAGGCTGGCCCGCTCGAGGTCTACCGTGTCCAGTGCCTGGATGGTGGGCACTTTATGGCGAAGTGCGAGCTGCGGCAGTGCCGACCTATGGGCGCCGGAGGCAGGCATTAAGCTTCGAGTGGAGGATTGCTCGGCAAGGTGGGGTGTGATCATCGGCGGTCGCCGTTTTCTGCGCCAAATGCAATGAAAATTCCTGAGATGTAACAGTTTGCGTGAGCGGCGGAACTTTCCTTTGGGCATGCGGACCAAGCCAGACCGCGACGTTGCCGCGGTACAAGGGTGGAAGGGCTGCTTCCGGTAGCGAGTCGTTGGGCGCCGCGTGCGACGTTGGTGTCTGGCTCGTGACGAGGCGATGGGAATGCTCCTGTCGTCCCATGTCCTCGTGACAGCCATGCTCGACCACGCGAATCACGCACATCACTTTCAGGAGATCACATGCTTCGTTCCGATACGCTCTTTGGCAAGCGCGATGCCAACAGCCCGAACTCCCCGCTGAACACTGCCAGCGGCATCATGCCAGCCGGCTCGGGCCTGGCCAAGAATTCCCCGATCTCCGCTCCGTCCAGCGTGACCGGTGACGCCACCGTTTCCACCAGCACCAGCGAAGGCGGCAGCAAGCTGATCGTCGGCCCCCACATCGAGCTCAAGGGCCAGATCACCAATTGCGACACGTTGTGCGTCGAAGGCGATGGCCGCGTCGAAGCGACAATCGATTCGCGCGTCATCCAAATCGCAGAACGCGGCGCGTTCAAGGGTTCGGCTCAAATCGACATCGCCGAAATCCACGGCGAATTCGACGGTGAGCTGACCGTGCGCCAGAAGCTGGTGATCTACTCGACCGGCAAGGTCTCGGGCAAGGTCCGCTACGGCAAGCTCGTGATCGAAGAGGGCGGTCAGCTTTCCGGCGACATCCAGGTCGGTACTGCTAATGCTTCCGGCAAGGGCCTGTCGGTCGCCAAGGTCGGCTAAGCAGGACTCAAGGTGCCGGCATGCGTCGGTGCCGGATGCAACGCGGCGCGCCAGGTCATGGACCGGGCGCGCCGCGCTTCGTTTACCGCAAGCGTTTGTGCAGGTGCCGCATGCGACAATAGCGGCCCTGTTCAGCGCTCTGCCAGTCACATGAATCATCCCGAATACATCCTGACTCTGTCCTGCCCCGATCATCGCGGCATCGTGCATCGCGTCTCCGGTTTTCTGGCGGCCCATGGCTGCAACATCATCGATTCGGCACAGTTCGGGGATCCGCAGTCGAAGCTGTTCTTCATGCGCGTGCATTTTGCTGCGGAAGACAGGGAGGTCAGCGACGCCAGGCTGCGTGCGAATTTTGCCGAGATCGCGGCAGAGCTGAAAATGAACGCGCAACTGCACGATGCACGCAAGAAGCCGCGCGTGATGCTGATGGTGTCCAAGATCGGGCACTGCCTGAACGATCTGCTGTTCCGCTATCGCAGCGGCCTGCTTCCGGTCGAGATCACCGCCATCGTGTCGAATCACACCGACTTCTACCAGCTCTCGGCCAGCTACAACATTCCGTTTCACCATCTGCCGCTGGCAGCCGGCGCCTCCGCGGAGGCGAAGCGCGCACAGGAAGAGCGGGTGCTCGAAATCGTCAAAGCCAATGACGTCGACCTCGTGGTGCTGGCACGCTACATGCAGATTCTGTCACCGCAGATGTGCGAAGCGCTGGCCGGTCGTGCGATCAATATCCACCACTCCTTCCTACCCAGCTTCAAGGGTGCCAAGCCCTACTATCAGGCGCACGACCGCGGCGTGAAACTGATCGGTGCGACGGCGCACTTCGTGACCAGCGATCTGGATGAAGGGCCGATCATCGAGCAAGCGGTGGAGCGCGTTGATCATCGTTCGACCGAAAACGACCTCATCAGGATCGGGCGGGATATCGAAGCTCAGGTTTTGGCCCGGGCAGTT
>DATBUE010000130.1:0-3674 GCA_036516375.1 Noviherbaspirillum sp.
AAAGCGGACTCACGCGTACGCAGATCGAGGAAGCCGCGGCGCTCTACGCCCGCTCCGGCGCCACGATGGCGACCTGGTGCATGGGCCTGACCCAGCACGAGTACGCGATCCCGACGATACGCATGCTGGTCAACCTGATGCTGTTGCGCGGGAACATAGGCAAGCCGGGCGCCGGCGTGATGCCGGTGCGCGGGCACTCGAACGTGCAGGGAGACCGCACGGTGGGCATCACCAATCGCCCAAAGCCGGCCTGGCTCGATGCGCTGGCACGGGAATTCAAGTTCGAACCGCCACACGCGCACGGACTGGATGCGGCAGGCACGATACGCGCACTGCTCGGCGGGACGGTGCGCGCCTTCCTCGCGCTCGGCGGCAATTTCGCGGTGGCCGGGCCGGATAGCCCGCGCGTGCTGGAAGGCTTATTGCAGTGCGATCTGACCGTCCACATCGCCACCAAGCTCAACCGCACCCATCTCTATCCGGGCAAGATCGGCCTGCTGCTGCCCTGCCTCGGGCGCACCGAGCAGGATGTGCAGGCCGGCGGCGCGCAGTTCGTTAGCGTGGAAGACACGGCGAGCATGGTGCACGCCTCGCGCGGGCGCAACACGCCGGCCAGCGAACTGCTGCGCTCGGAACCGTGGATCGTCAGCGAACTCGCGCATCACACGCTCGGCAGCGCCACCATCGACTGGCGCGCGATGGCGGCTGACTACGACCGCACCCGCGCCGCCATAGAGCGCGTGGCGCAAGGCGTGGTGGCGGGCTTCGAGGGTTACAACGACAAGGTGCGGCGCGAACGCGGCTTTCACTTGCCGAACGCGGCGGCCGAGCGGCGCTGGGACACCGAGGATGGCAAGGCGCGTTTCTTCGCCTGCGCCCTTCCAAATGACAGCCTGATGCGCCAGGCACGTGCCCTGCATGGAGACGGCGTGCTATGCCTGGCCACGGTACGCGCCCACCGGCAGTACAACACCACCGTCTACCGCGACCGCAGCGGCGAAGTCGACCGTTATCGCGGCGTGCACGATACGCGCAAGGTGCTGTTCATCAGCCAGGCCGACCTCGACCGCTTCGGATTGAAAGCCGGGCAAACGGTGAGCCTGCGCGCGGCGGCTTTGGACGGTATCGAGCGCCGCGTTGAAGGATTGACGCTGATCGACTGGCCTGTGCACTCCGGCGACGTATTCGGCTATTTCCCGGAACTGACACCGTTGCTGGCGCCGGACATGACAGCGCACGGATCGAATACGCCCTTGTTCAAGGAGATTCCGGTACTGATCGAAGCTGTTGCTGTGTAAGGGATTTGCGCTCGTCGGAGGCCGCGCATGTTGGCGACATTGCACGAGTTCGTCGCCCTACTCCAACAAGATCCCGCCTCGTCGTACAAGTAACCGGAAGTTTTATTGCCGTACGGAAATTTTTTCCCTAATATCGAGCGTGTCGCGCACACAAGTCTTGATAGCGCGCAAGTTTTCCTAGCCGCGTCATTCCCACGCCGGCCCGGCACAACTTCTGCAAGGAACAAAGTATGAAAAACATGAAAGTAGGCACGCGTTTGATGATGGGCTTCATGAGCCTGGCGGCCATTGGGGCGGTGGTCGCTGCCATCGGCATTGTCAGCATGGGCAAGATCAACGAGGCTGCGGATGTGATGTATGAGCGCGAGCTTCTTGGATTGGCAGGGGTCAAGGACGCCAATACCGATTTGCTGATCGCCGAACGTGCCCTGCGCATGGCCCTGCTGTCGTCGACTGAACAGGAAAGCAGCCGTCATCTCGCCACGGTGAAGGAAAGTCGCGCGGCCATCGGACGCAAGCTCGACAGCGCGCGTGGTACGTTCGTCTCCGATGCAGGACGCCAGGCCTTCAAGGAGCTTGAAGCCGCGCTGGAGACCTACGACAAGGAACTCGAGGCTGCAACCATCCTGATCCGCAGCGATTCGCTGCAACTGGAGCGCGACTCGGTCAACTTCGTCAACAAGAGCTTGCGTCCCGTTGCCGACGTGCTGGAGCAGAAGATGGACGTGCTGACCAAGCGCAAGGAAGCCAATGCCAAGGCCGCGAGCGAACGCACGACCACGCTGTATGAAAACAGCCGCACGGTAATGTTGATCCTGGTGCTGGGCAGCGTGGCGCTGGGCATCGGCATCGGCTTCGTGCTGACGCGCACACTGACTCGGCAACTGGGCGGCGAGCCCGACTATGCGGCCGCGATCGCGGAACGCATCGCCGGCGGCGACCTGACCGTCGAAGTCGACCTGCGCCCCGGCGACTCCACCAGCATGCTGGCGGCAATGAAGCGCATGCGCGATGCGCTGGCCAAGATCGTCAGCGAAGTCCGCACCGGCACCGATGCGATGGCTTCGGCCTCCGGCCAGATCGCCTCCGGCAACATGGACCTTTCCTCGCGTACGGAACAGCAGGCAAGCTCGCTGGAAGAAACCGCATCCTCGATGGAAGAGCTCACCTCCACGGTCAAGCAGAACGCGGACAACGCGCGCCAGGCCAACCAGCTTGCCGCCTCCGCTTCCGACGTGGCCAGCCGTGGCGGCGAAGTCGTGACCCAGGTAGTCGACACCATGGGCTCGATCAACGAATCCTCGAAGAAGATCGTCGACATCATCAGCGTCATCGACGGCATCGCCTTCCAGACCAACATCCTGGCGCTGAATGCGGCCGTGGAAGCCGCGCGCGCCGGCGAACAGGGCCGCGGTTTCGCGGTGGTGGCATCCGAAGTACGTAACCTGGCCCAGCGCTCGGCATCGGCCGCCAAGGAAATCAAGCAATTGATCGACGACTCGGTCGAGAAGGTCGACACCGGCGCCAAGCTGGTCGACCAGGCCGGCACGACGATGGAAGAGATCGTCGACAGCATCAAGCGCGTGACCGACATCATGGGCGAGATCACCGCTGCCAGCGAAGAGCAGACCACCGGCATCGAGCAGATCAACCAGGCTATTTCGCAGATGGACCAGGTCACGCAGCAGAACGCCTCGCTCGTTGAGGAAGCCGCCGCTGCCTCCAGCGCCTTGCAGGACCAGGCCGGCAAGCTGGCCCAGTTGGTCAGCGTGTTCAAGGTCTCCACGCAAAGCGCTGCGCCCGCCCTGCAGGCACCCGCGCGCGCACCGAAACTGGATGCAAGACCGGCGCCGAAATCGCCGGCCCTGGCCGCAACCACGCGTGTCAGCCCGCCGACTGCCCAAAAGGTCAGGGAAATGGCGGTCGCGGCCAAGGCCAGCGGCGACGATTGGGAAGAGTTCTAAGCCCTTCCGCTCGAACTGCCGCCCGACACCAACTGGCGGTTACAACGGCAACCTTCGGGTTGCCGTTGTCGTTTTGGATCGGCATCATCTGCGCTTTGCGCCGTGCCGTCCGGGCACCAATCTTCCCAACTACGCCTCACGCCTTGATTTCCCCTGCTCCCGCCTCCCCTGCTACCGCCTCGCGCTTTCGTCTGGCTTCTCGCTGGTGGACTCCCGCCATCCTGCTGCTCGCCCTGCTCGGGCTGATCGCCAACCTCTGGATTCCACTCAACACCTTCCGTGAGCTGGAAAGCGAACGCGCAGGCAACCTTGCCGCACGCCAGCGGCTCAACTTGCTCAACGCCGCGATGCTGAACATGGTCGACGCCGAAACCAGCGAACGCGGCTTTGTCATTACCGGCGATCTCGATTT
>DATBUE010000131.1:0-2060 GCA_036516375.1 Noviherbaspirillum sp.
TGCCGAAGTCGTCGATCGACAGCCCGAAGCCCTTCATGCGCAGGCGCGCCAGGTTCTCCAGACAGACCGGCGAATCGGTCATCGCCATCAGTTCGGTGATCTCGAAGGTGACGAACTGGCTATCCACGCCATGGCGCTGCACGATCGCGAGGATGCGTTCGGCCAGGCCCTCACGAGCCAGCGACGTCGGCGACAGGTTGATCGAGACCGAAATGACCAGGCCCAGGTCATGCCAGGAACGGCAGGCCGCAATGGCACGCTCGATGATGTGCCAGCTGAGCGGCTCCATCTGTCCGCCCTGCTCGAGCGAGGGAATGAACGCGGCCGGCTTGATCAGGCCGTGCACCGGATGCCGCCAGCGTGCGAAGGCTTCCACCGCCTTGACCTTGCCGGTCTGCAGTTCCACCTTGGGCTGGAAGTAGGGTTCGAATTCGTTGCTGGCAATGCCCTTCTGGATTTCCTCGACCGAAAACGCGGGCGCGGTGTCGGCCTCGTCGCGCATGCGCGCATGCGGCGGGCGGTAGCGCGCAATCAGCTTTTGCAGGATTTCCGGTGTGGCCGGTTTTTCGAAGGTGCCGAGCAGCTCCACGCCATAAGCCTTGGACATGGTCTCCACCGAAAACAGCAGGGCCGAGCCGAGCGCGCTGGTCAGTACGACGGCGGTGCGGTGCTCGCCGTTGGCCAGGTGGCGCACCAGCTCGATGCCATCCATGCCCGGCATGTTCAAGTCGATGAAGCTGATGTCGGTGCGGCGGTCGGGCTGCCGCAGCAATGCCAGGGCGGCATGTCCATCCGCGGCTTCATGGATATGGACCGCCCCCAGGCGCATGAGCATCACGTTGAGCCAGCGGCGCTGGAATTCATCGTCTTCGGCGATGAGGAAATGCAGGTGGGCGATCTCGACGCGGGTTTCCGGATCCATGGCTCTCTTGTATGTCGGTCAACGGCGGCGTGCCTTTGAGGAAAATCAATTATGCCCATGGGCAATGTTGTGACAAAGCACTTTTTATACACGTGTGCAAGAGCCAGCGGCGATTGCGGAACAAGCATCTCGCTTTCTGGTCAGAAACCGAGTGTGCCTTGGCGCACCATCACCCTTGCTTCCCGGGAGTCTGCTGTGACCACTTTGCGCCCCGCCTTGTTACTGTTGGTTGCGAGTCTGCTGACCGCTTGCGGTGGTGGCAGCGATGACGGCGGTGCCAACCCGCCGCCTTCCGCCTCGACCCCGAGCGCCAACCCCAGCGATACCGGTAATACCGGCGATACTGCCTTGCCCGCCGCCAGCACCTGCGGCTTGCCGCAATTCCGCAGCGAGATGCTCGCCTTGCTCAACCAGGCGCGCGCGCAAGCCCGTGCCTGCGGCACCCAGAATTTCAGCGCCGCCCCAGCACTGGGCTGGGACGACCAGTTGTTCGCGGCCGCCGCCGCCCATGCGGAAGACATGGCGCGCAACGATTATTTTTCGCACGACAGCCAGGATGGCCGCACCTTCAGCCAGCGCATCACCGATGCCGGCTACGACTGGTCGGCTGCGGGGGAAAACATTGCAGCCGGGCAGGCCGACGTGGCGCAGGTGGTCAATGCCTGGCTCGACAGCCCCGGCCATTGCGCCAACATCATGAGCGACGCTTTCAGCGAAGTCGGCGTTGCTTGCGTGGCCGACCCCCAATCGACATACACGCACTATTGGGCCATGTCGTTAGCATGGCCGGGATAGTTGCCTTGTCCAAGCGTCTTCAATGAGCATCGAGACGCGTGGTGCAAACTCGAAATTTTCGCCGTCTCATATGGATGAATAAAGAAGTCGGCATCCTGGCCCCTCTCAATGAAGAGGGGAAGCCAGGTTATGAAACGGATGCCTTACTCACCGGGGGCCAAGTCATGCCGTAGCGCTGACAAGTCAAGCAGGACGTCCGTAGAGAAAACTGCTATTTACCCGCTTTCCCGACGATGTGATGAACAGCGGGTCGTCGCTCTTGGCTTTGGATATGGGGTTGTCAATAGATTTGCACCATGAGATGTAATCTCTAAGAGTGCCTATCAGTTCAGAAGCGTTTTCC
>DATBUE010000132.1:0-2787 GCA_036516375.1 Noviherbaspirillum sp.
ACGACGTGCTTGAGGACGTCGGCATGGTTACCGGCGTGAAAGGCATGGCGATAGCTGAACATCGGGGAACCGGTCGGATAGGAAGGCGGGCATTGTAGCAAGCTGCCTGCGGCGCTCCGGCCTTATTTGCCCTTGTGGCAAACGCACTCGGCGCAGACCGCGGCGCTTTCGAGATTCTGCAGAATGCCGCACTCACGTGTACGGCTGTGGGAGCGGCAGGCATTGCGCAAGCTTTGCAATTGTTCGTGCAGGCGCTGCAACTGGGCAATGCGATCCTCGGTTTCGCGCAACTGACGATCCAGCAAAGCATCCACCCCGTCGCAGTCGGCATCGGGATGGGCGCGGAAATGCTGAAGGGTGCGCACATCGTCCAGCGACATACCCAGCGAGCGGCAATGCCGGATGAAGGACAAGCCCTCCACATGCCGCTCCCCGTAGGTCCGGTAATTCGCCGTGCTGCGCGGCGGCGCCGGCAGCAAGCCCTCGCGCTCGTAATAGCGAATGGTCTCGACTTCGCATCCGGTGGCTTTTGCCAGTTCTCCAATTTTCATCGTCCTGTCCTTCGCTTCCTGCTTGACCCTGTAGCCGCTACAGGGTCTGTAATGTATATGACTGGATTGAAAACAGGAGTTCAAACATGGCTGACCACTGCTGCGGCGCGCCGCCGGCCGCCGCCCGGGATGGACGATATCGACGCGCGCTGTGGATCGCGCTGATCGTGAACGCGCTGATGTTTGCAATAGAAATCGGCGGTGGGCTGCGCTCCGGCTCGGCTTCGTTACTCGCAGACGCCATCGATTTCTTCGGCGACGCCGCGAACTACGGCGTGTCGCTGTTCGTGCTCTCGCTGGCCGTAAGTTGGCGCAGCCGCGCAGCCCTGTTCAAGGGGCTGTGCATGGGCGCCTTCGGTTGCTTCGTGCTCGCACGCAGTGCCTGGGGCATCGCCAACGGCGTACCGCCTGAGCCAGCCACGATGGGGGTGATCGGCGCCCTCGCCTTGCTGGCCAACCTGTCGGTCGCGCTACTGCTGTATGCCTTTCGCAATGGAGACGCCAACATGCGCTCGGTATGGTTGTGCACGCGCAACGACGCCATCGGCAATGCCGCGGTGCTGCTAGCCGCGGCGGGCGTACTCGGCACGGGCAGTGGCTGGCCGGACTGGATCGTGGCGACGCTGATGGGAACCCTGGCATTGACGGCCGCGATCAGCGTGATCCGTCATGCCCGTGTGGAAATGCGCACGGTAGCCGCGGACAGCCACTGAAAGAAAAAGCCGCGCCCGAGGGCGCGGCAACTAGTCGCAGCAAAATCGCAAGGGCACCGTGATGGGCGCCCGACCATCAATGGAACTGCTCTTCCTCGGTGGAACCGGTGAGTGCCTTCACCGAGGAGGTGCCGCCCTGGATTACCGTGGTCACTTCGTCGAAATAACCGGCCCCCACTTCCTGCTGGTGCGAGACGAAGGTATAGCCCTTCTCGCGCGCCGCGAATTCCGGTTCCTGCACCATGTTCACGTAATGCTTCATGCCTTCGCCGCGTGCATAGGCATGAGCGAACTGGAAGGTGTTGAACCAGTTGATATGGATGCCGGCCAGCGTGATGAACTGGTACTTGTAGCCCAGTTCGGACAGCTTCTGCTGGAATTCGGCGATGGTCTTGTCGTCGAGGTTCTTCTTCCAGTTGAACGAGGGCGAGCAGTTGTAGGACAAGAGCTTGCCGGGGCATTTCTCGTGCACGGCCTGCGCGAATTCACGCGCAAAGCCCAGATCCGGCGTACCGGTTTCGCACCACACCAAGTCGGCAAACGGCGCATACGCAACACCACGCGAGATCGCCTGCTCCAGACCATTCTTGACGCGGTAAAAGCCTTCGCTGGTGCGCTCGCCGGTCAGGAAGGGCTGGTCGTTGGCGTCGTGATCGGAGGTGATCAGGTTCGCGGCTTCCGCATCGGTACGCGCCAGCACGATGGTCGGCACGCCCATCACGTCGGCGGCGAAACGCGCAGCGGTCAGCTTCTCGACGGCTTCCTGGGTGGGCACCAGCACCTTGCCGCCCATGTGGCCGCACTTCTTCACAGCCGCCAACTGATCCTCGAAATGCACGCCGGCAGCACCGGCGGCAATCATGTTCTTCATCAACTCGAAGGCATTCAGCACGCCACCGAAACCGGCTTCCGCATCGGCGACGATGGGCAGGAAATAGTCGATGAAATTCTCGTCGCCGGGATTGATGCCGCGTGACCACTGGATTTCATCCGCGCGCTTGAAGGTATTGTTGATGCGGCGGACCATGGTCGGCACCGAGTCATACGCGTACAGCGACTGGTCCGGATACATGGTCTCGGAAGTGTTGCCATCGGCAGCTACCTGCCAACCGGAGAGGTAGACCGCTTCCAGCCCCGCCTTGGCTTGCTGCATCGCCTGGCCCGCGGTGATCGCGCCGAAGGCATTCACATAGCCTTTCTTGGCACCGCCGTTGATCTTGGACCAGAGTTTTTCCGCGCCCTCCTTGGCCAGCGTGTATTCGATCTGCTTGGATCCGCGCAGGCGTACCACGTCCTCGGCGGTGTAATTGCGCTTGATGCCCTTCCAGCGCGGATTTTCCGCCCAGTCTTTTTCGAGGGCCCGGATCTGCTGTTCGCGAGTTGCCATGGTCATTCTCCTGTGCAAGTGAAGGAAAAACGTTTGTCGGATGGAGAAATAATAGGCTTTTTTTGCAGGGCAAAATACTCTTATATAAGACAGATGAGTTTTTTATTTTTCTTTGTTTTCAAATGCTTATATTTTA
>DATBUE010000133.1:0-3779 GCA_036516375.1 Noviherbaspirillum sp.
CACGAGGCTTTCTTCTGGGTCGCCTTCATTTCCAAGTACGCACACAACTTCGTCGGCCCCTTGTTCATCCTGTGCTCGATCATCGCCTTCGTGACTTTCCTGCGCCGCAACCGCTTCTCGCGCAACGACTGGCAATGGCTGAAGAAGGGCGGCGGCATCGTCGGGCACGAGCACGTTCCCGCCGGCTATTTCAATGCCGGCGAAAAGATGTGGTTCTGGGGCGGCGTCACGCTGCTAGGCCTGTTGATGGCGGCCAGCGGCCTGATCCTGAACTTCCCTTATTTCAAGGAAATCGGCCCCGCCGTGGGTTCGACACGCTATGTGCTGCAACTGGCCAATTACCTGCACCTGGTCGGGGCGACGATCTACATCGTGCTGACGATGGGCCACATCTACATCGGAACGCTGGGCACGCCCGGGGCCTATCACGCAATGCGGCACGGCACGGTCGACGAGAGCTGGGCCAGGGCGCACCACCGACTCTGGTACGAGGAAGTCCGGGCGGGCGAAGCTTATGCAGACGATCACCGTGGCACGGCTCCGGTTCCGCCGCGTACCTGAGCGTGAGGGACATCCGGATGAAACAGCACACCTTCTTTGCCGCCTTTCTCCTGCTGTTGTTCGGCCTGGCGGGTTGCGGCCAGCAGCAAGAGCAGGGGGCGAACGCCGGAGACGGGAAACGCAGCGAAGCCGGCGTCCGCCAGACCGGATTTCCCGGTCAGGTAACGGCTGGCGGCAACAGCTCGGGTGCCGTCATGGCGCAAGCCAAGTCCGCATCGCCCGCGCCGCCGACGGCCACTGCAGCGCCCGCTCCGGCCAATGAGCAGTCACCGCGCGAAGGCTTGCGCGGGCAGGCGCCGCGAGGGGACGTCAGTGGCACGCCGGGCATCCCGGAAGGCTCGGGCGGTACGCCCAGCGGCGCCGAGATGGGTGGCACCACGCCGGGTGCGGCCGCCTCCCAGTTGCCGCAGGCGCCAGTCATCTCCACCTCCGGCAAGACCGGTGCCGACGCCGACGAACAGAAAAAACAGCAGGCAGCCGCCAAGGCCGAACAGGAAAAACGCGATCTCGCCGCCGCGATGGATAGCGTGGCGGCACGCTGGCGCAGCCGCGCGAAGGAACAAGGCGTGAAAACCTCGGGCAGCTCCGCCGACGCACAAGGCATGCCGAGCGGGGAAAGTGCGGCGGCGAAGGATGAGGTGCGGCCCTTGCCGCAGTCCGCCATCCGCAGCGAAAAGTTCGGAACCGCACCGCCCAGCGAGGATGTGAAGAATCCGGCCGAGAAGGGCAAGTAAAGGGAGCAGAGGCAATGCGCATTACCAGTTTTCCGATCACGGTCGCCATGCACCGGCGCGAAGTGCACCACCGCTGGGCCGAACCGGTATGGGAGCCGCTGGGCGTGACTCCCGATCCCGGCGGCTTGCCGCCGCTACAGGAATTACACGACGCGGGCGGCCGCAAGGCTTTCCTGTTTTCCGGCATGGAACTGGAACTGCACCGCGACGAAACCGATGGCTATTTCGAAAACTGGGCTGCGCCCGAACCCAAAGTATTTCTGATGTGGCGCCTGCAGCAGGAACGCCCGGTACCGGTGCTGGCCTCGGTCAGCTACGGCGAAGGCACGCGCATGCTCGATTCGGGAGAATTGGCTGGGGCGGTGCCCATGCCGCCGGAGATCTATGCGTGGTTGAGCGATTACGTGTGCACGCATTACCAGCCGCGGGCAAAGCGCGGGCATGGGCATGCGCGGGAGTAGGTGGGTTTTTCGTCAGTGACGGTCCGGTAGTCATGGTGGCGTCGAGACCGGGCGTTCTGTCGTTGCAAACAACCGCCCAGTCAGCAAAACAAGATGCATGTCACTCCAGCGCAGGCGGGAGGCCAACTCGGTCGACGGGAATCCAGCTCGGTCGACAGCAGTTCTACAAGCGTATGAACCGGGTTCTAGCTCGCGCAGGAACGACACGGAGGTTACGCCAACCTGCCGCAACCTCCGCGACCGAGCGAGGCCAACCAACTAATCGCGCGCATCAACCGCTACACCAACCCATCAAACACCAGCACATCCACCTCCTCGCCCGCCGCAACATCCCCTTGCTCGTGCCCCAGCACGATCATGCAATTGGCTTCCGACATCGAACGCAAAATCCCCGACCCCTGCGAGCCGGTCACACGCACCTGCAGCTTGCCGCCGGCGTCGCGTGCCAGGATGCCGCGCTGGTATTCGGTGCGGCCCGGCTTCTTGCGCATGGCAGTCGCGGTCGGTGCGCGCAGCAAAGGCAGCGCGGGTTCGACTGCGCCCATCATCTGCAGCAAGGCATCGCGCACCAGGAAATAGAAAGTCACCATTACCGCGACCGGGTTTCCGGGCAGGCCGAACAGGCAGGCCGGCTGTTCTGCGTTCAGCGCGCCGCAAATACGCCCGAACGCCATCGGCCGACCCGGGCGCATTTCAATGCGCCAGAAATCCACATCGCCCAGCCGCGCCATTACTTGCTTGGTGAAATCGGCTTCGCCAACCGAGACGCCGCCGGAAGTGATCACGGCGTCGGCCTCGACACAGGCACGTGCGAAGGCTGCTTCCAGCGCCGCCGCGTCATCGTGAACGTGGCCGAGGTCGATCACTTGGCAGCCCAGACGCTGCAACATGCCGTGCAGCGTGTAGCGGTTGCTGTCGTAGACACAGCCGGGAGCCAGCGCCTGGCCCGGCGCGCACAGTTCGTCGCCGGTGGAAAAGATCGCCACCCGCAGACGGCGCCGCACCTGCACGCGGGCAATGCCGAGCGAGGCGAGCAGGCCCAGATCGGACGGGCGCAGTACGCGGCCGGCGGCGAGCGCGGTCTTGCCGAGCGCGAGATCTTCGCCGCGCTTGCGACGGTTGTCGCCGGGGCGCAGCACGTCGGGCGGGATCGTGACCGTGCCCTTGCCGGATTCGGCCAGCTCCTGCGGGATCACGGTATCGCAGCCTGTCGGCATCACCGCGCCGGTGGTGATGCGCACGCATTCGCCCGGACCCACGACGCCATCCCACGCTTGCCCGGCCAGCGCGGCACCGGTCTCGCGCAAGCTCACCGCGCCCTCGGCCGGCAGATCGCTGCCGCGCAAGGCCCAACCATCCATGGCCGAGTTGTCGTGCCCCGGCACGTCGATGGGCGAGACCACGTCCTCGGCGAGTACACGGCCGAGCGCATCGAACAGGTTCAGGGTTTCGGTTTCGGTGACCGTGTGCAGTTGCGCGTGGATGCGCGTGCGCGCTTCGGCGATGGAAAGATTGCTCCGTGCTTCGACGAAGGGAAGGGAGGCGGAAGAGGGCGTGGGCATGGCGAGCGGAGGCTGGGGCTAGCGGGTTTCGGATTGTCGCAAATCGTCGAGGGTATTGAAGTTGCGGAAGGCATCCTCGTCGTCGAAATGAACCTCGACGCAGGCATGCGTATCGAACCACTGGTTGACCTTGCGCCCACCTGCGGCGAGGAAGGCTTCGAAAATCATTCTTCTCATACGTGCGAATAGCTCTTTCATATACAGAATAGTTTTCTGGCGTAAGTTGAAGGGTTCCTCCTTTTTTTGGTATCCAGATAGGCCCAAAGTAATCAACCGTCCATTTGTGAATAGTGTCATAGGGGAAAAGCACTTGTCCCCAGAAACGAGGATCAGTGGTAGCCGGCTCTTCTAACAATGCACGGTGATTAATAATTAAACCATTTTTTATCATGTTTTGCAGCCCTTCATGCGTCAACTGCATTTTATAAACGTTTTTACCCTGCGGTTCAATCTGGTTCGGA
>DATBUE010000134.1:0-3529 GCA_036516375.1 Noviherbaspirillum sp.
CTGGATATCGATGTCCATACCGACGAACGCGTGGTCGAAGTTACCGACAAAGGCGTGCACATGGCGAGCGGCCGCTTCATTCCAAGCGACTTGATCGTCTGGGCAGCCGGCATCAAGGTAGCCGATTTCGTCAAGGATCTCGGAGGCTTGGAAACGAACCGGATGAACCAGTTGGTCACCTACCGTAACCTGCAGACCACGCGCGACCCTTCGGTGTTCGCAATTGGCGATTGCGCGGCCATCCCGCAGGGTGAAGGCCTGCCGAACGTACCTCCGCGCGCCCAGGCAGCCCATCAGCAGGCAGCCACCCTGGCGAAATCGCTGGAACGCATGCTGCAGGGCCGGCCGCTACTCGACTTCATCTATCGCGATTACGGCTCGCTGGTGTCGCTCGGCTATTACAGTGCGGTCGGCAATCTGATGGGGGCGATCACGAAAGGCTCGCTGTTCATCGAAGGCCATATCGCGAAATGGATGTACTGGTGGCTGCGCAAGCACCATCAGATCGCGGTCAATGGCTTGTTTCACACCTGGCTTGCGACGTGGGCGGACTTCATCAATCGCGCGCGCAACCCGCGCATCAAATTGCACTGAATGCGGCAGCGGCCCTGCAACGGGCGGCTGCCGGAATTGCACAGTCTTCGAGGGGATCCCGGACTCAGCGCTTGCCGCCCTCGTGCTTGCCGTGCCGAGCGTGCCCCATGACGAAGTTGTCGTCGAAAACCTTGCGCTGCCCCGGCGTCAGAACCGCGTAAAAATCGTGCGTGGCGGCGACGCGGTGGCCCATTGCCTGCTCGCGCTGCTTCATCCTTTCGTGCATCTTTTCCATGCGCTGCGGCGCGCTGAGGTTTGCTATCTCCTCGCGCGACGGACGGTGTTGGTTCGCGCCCTGCCCCGGTTTCATCGCGCTCACATAGGCATTCCAGGCCTTTTCCTGTTCGGCGTTGAGCTTCAGCTTGGCGTGCAGATCGTCAATGCGCTTTTCCATGTGCTTCTGCATCTGTTCATGACGTTGCTGTCCACGCTGCATGTCGGGGCTGGCGTGCACGCCGAATGCACCAAGGCCGAGGCTCAGGGCGGCGGCACTGATCAGGAGTTTCTTTCGGATAGTCATGGCTGTATTCCTTTGCTTGAAGGTCTATGAACGGGAATCTTCCCGAACGGCTTCATCATGCTTGTCGCTCGTATCGCTCGCATGTCGGTCCTGTAACGGCAGGTAGCGCACGGCCCTTGCTTTGTACCCGCGTGTATCAGCGGGCAGTATGGAAACAGCGGGCTACAATCGCCGCTGCTTCCCTCAAGAGCGACCTGCAATAATTTCGGACATGGAACCTACCCCTCACATCCTGATCGTCGACGACGATCGCGAAATCAGTTCGCTGCTGGCCGAGTACTTGCAGCGCAATGGTTATCAAACCCGCGTCGCCGGCGACGGCAAGGCCATGCAGCGCCAGCTGGAGCAAGGCCGCACCGACCTGATCGTGCTGGACCTTAACCTGCCGGGCGAGGACGGCTTGACCTTGTGCCGCAACCTGCGCAGCCATTCGAACACACCCGTAGTGATGCTGACCGCACGCGGCGAGCCCGTGGACCGCATCCTGGGACTGGAGATGGGCGCCGACGACTATCTCGCCAAGCCCTTCGAGCCGCGCGAGCTGCTTGCCCGCATCCGCAGCGTGCTACGCCGCACCCACGCACTGCCGCCGGAAATGCAGGATGCCGATGCCAAGCAAGCCAGCTTCGCGGGCTGGACCATGGATTTCACGGCACGCCACCTGATCAATGCCGAGGGCGTGGTGGTCGCGCTGTCAGGGGCGGAGTATCGCTTGCTCAAGATCTTCATCGACCATGCCAACCGGGTGCTCAGCCGCGATCAGCTGCTGAACTTTACGCAGGGGCGCGACGCCGATCCCTTCGACCGCTCGATCGACCTGCAGATCAGCCGGCTGCGGCAGAAGCTGGGCGACGACGCGCGTTCTCCGCAAATCATCAAGACCGTGCGCAACGAAGGCTACGTGCTGGCCACGCCGGTCACGCGCGGATGAAGCGGCCACTGAAAAGACATGTGCAGCGGCTGATGCAGTCGATGACGACGCGCGTGTTCCTGATCCTGTTTGCCGGAATCGTGGTGACCGCCGCGCTATCACTGACGCTCGCACTGCAGGAGCGTGCCCGCATGATCGGGCAGTTCAGGGAATACCAGGCCGTCGAGCGCGTCTTTCAGTTCATCCAGTCGCTGGAAACCATCCCGCCGGAACTGCGTTTCGCGTTTTACAACGCGACGCCAGGAGGCGGCATGCGCGCCGAAGCGTCGACACCGGGTGAAGCTGTGCTGAACCAGAAATCGGCACTGGTGCAGCAACTGGAGCGCCGGCTGCCGGACGGCTATCGCATCCAATCGGCAGCCCCACGCGCGTCCGATTGCGACACACCGCGCGCCCGACGACGCAACCAGGAAGGGCGCGGGCCTTGCGAAGCGCTATTGGTCGTGCTGCCGGATGGTGAGCGATTGCGGCTGTCGGTCCTGCCACCGCGCCCGCCGCCCTTCGTGCCACGCTTCGAAATCGGCAGCGCCAGCCTGCTTTTTCTTGTCAGCATCGGCCTGCTTGCCGCCCTGGTCGCACGCATGACGATGCGGCCGCTGAAACGACTCGCCCAAGCCGCAACCGAGCTCGGCCACGACATCGACCGGCCAGCGCTCCCGGAAACCGGAGCACGCGAAATTCGCCAGGCTGCCGCCGCCTTCAACGCGATGCAATCTCGCATCCGCCAACACATCCGCCAGCGTACGCAAATCCTGGCCGCAATCACCCATGATCTGCAGACGCCGCTGACACGGCTACGTCTGCGGCTGGAAAAGGTGGATGACGTCGAATTGCGCGAGAAGCTGGTCAGCGACTTGGCGGCCATGCAGTCCATGGTGCGCGAAGGACTGGACCTGGCGCGCAGCCTCGACAGTGGTGAACCGCTGCGTCTGCTCGATCTCGACTCCCTGGTCGACAGCGTCTGCAGCGATGCGCTGGACGCCGGGCAGGATGTACACGTGGAACGCCGCTGCCACGCGCAGGTCATGGCGCGCCCCGCAGCACTGCGCCGCTGCCTGGAGAATCTGATCGGCAATGCGGTCAAGTACGGAACCGAGGCGCGCATTTCCTGTGAAACCGCGGACGAGTCGGTCATCATCCGCATCGCGGATTCCGGCCCGGGCATTCCCCCTGACGAAGTGGAAAAGGTATTCGAACCCTTCTATCGCCTCGAAACCTCGCGCTCGCGCGAAACCGGAGGCACTGGGTTGGGCTTGACCATTGCGCGGAATATCGCGCAACAGCACGGGGGGAAGGTGGAGTTGCGCAACATGGCCTCCGGCCTAGAGGTGGTCTTGAGTTTGCCTAGTAGGCAGTCAGGTTGAAACAATAGGGTAAAGCCGGCACAGCTTGGTTCGCGCATCGTTCGTCGTGAAGCGCCATCTGACAGGTTCGCCCCGGCGATTACGCTGCGCGACATTGGCGGCGATGACGCGTTTGAGCGT
>DATBUE010000135.1:0-2569 GCA_036516375.1 Noviherbaspirillum sp.
CTCGCGCAATTTCAGCGCCAGCCCCATCACGTCGCCCGCATGCGGATTGTCCTCGGGGAAGTGGATGGAATTGGCCCAGGCACGTACATCGCAGAAATCGAGAACCTGGCCGCGCAAGGGCTTGGGCCACTTGTCGGGATGCGCATCCTGTTGCGGCCAACGGCCCGCGCCAACCCAGTTGCCGGTCTTGATCATGGTCTGCTCCTTCCCGCAGTGAGCGCGGGTCGATGTTCAGGTAACTGTGATTATATACAGCACTTTCGCATCAGACCGGCCAAGTGCAATCAGGTTCCCTCGTAGATTCCCCCGACGAATTGCAGCAGGCAAAAGCCGTGGCCGCACGGGTCGGACAGGGTGGCCATGCGGCCCCACTTGAACGCTTGCGGGCCGCTTTCCCTCAGCGCGCCGGCCGCCTCGGCCCTTGCAAGGGCGACATCAAGATCGGCCACGACGAAGTCCAGGTGCACCGGTGTCCAGTGGCGCCGGTAGTTGCGCACATTGCCTGCGCGGTCGGCCACGCTGCCCGCTTCCTTCTGCAACAGGTAGATGCGCGCCGAGGCGCCACCCAGCTCGGCGACCGTGCCGCCAAAGAGGCGCCGCTCCAGGCGCAGCGGCAGGGCTGCCAGGTAGAACGCGAGGGCACGTTCCAGATCGTCAACATCGAGATTCACCAATAGAGCGGATTCGCCCTGACCAGCTCGCCGATGCCGGGCGGCTTGCCCACGGCACTGCGTTGCGGCTCCTTGCCATGGCACCCGCCATGTCGCGTCGCCGCGCCTTGTTCCGCAGGCAATCGGCCTCGACTGAGCCAGTCAGGGCGAATCCGCTCTAATCAGGGCGTATCCGCTCTGCAGTTATCTCGCCCGGCGCTTCGTCCTTTTGCTGTTTTCTCGAGAACCCGGCCCATCCTCGCGTCGTGCACCGGGAATGAGAACGTAGCGAGCGGCAGGGCCGGTACGCGGTCTCAACCCAGCAACTGCCGTGCATGCGCCAGCACCGCCTCGGTCTGTTGCGCCTGCGGGTCCCACACGCAGCGGTGCAGCGCTGCGTCCAGCGGCGCCCAACGCGCCATGTCCGACTTGCTGAACACCACCACGCTCGGTAATTGCAAGCCGTCGGCAATGTGCGACACGCCAGTGTCGTTGCTGATCAGAAGCCGTGCGCCATGCATCAGCGCAGCCATCGCCCCGATCGAAATCGGCGCGGCTGCCAGCACCGGCTTGTTGCGCATATGGCTGGCCAGCTCCTGCGCCAGATCCGCTTCAGCGCCGGAGCCAGTCACCACGGCGCGTAATCCAAACTCCTCGCACACACGGTCGCCCACCTCGGCGAACAGTTTCGGCGGCCAGCACTTGTCGCGCATGCGCGCCCCCGGGTGCAGGCAAAAATAACCATTCGGCTTCAATCCCTGCGCCAATCCGCTGGCGCGCAGCTCATCTTCGTCTTGCGCGGTCAGGGGAAATTCGAGATGGGTACCACGTGCCGGCGCCCCGAGATGCTCGACCAGGCGCAGCAGGCGCACGGCTTCGTGCCCGCGCTCGTCATAGGTCAGGAAGTGCGTCGCTTCCTGCGCTGCCACGACTCCCGCCTGGTAACCAGCTACCGCCTTGGCGCCAAAACCGGCCACGATGCCATTGCTCACGGTACCGCTGCCATGCAGTTGCAGCGCCAGATCGAAATTGCGCTCCCGCACCGATTGATAAAAGCCTTCGCACTCTTCTGTGCGCACGGCCTGCTCCGGCAGTGCCGGATGGCCGGGAAAGGCCAGGAAATCATCGATATAGGCATCGAAGCGCGCGGCAAACTGGCGCGCCCAAGGCAAGCCGATCAGGGTGATGCGCGCCTCCGGAAGAGCGGCGCGCAAGGCGCGCAGGGCCGGCACCGCGCACAGCATGTCGCCCAGTTGCAGTACGCGAAAAACGGCCAGCTCGCGCACGGCCATCTGCTGGAGCAAGCCTGCCTCTTGACGCGTCTGCTCACTTTGCACGGCTGCGTGTGCGGCTCCCATGCGCTTTGCTCCCCGTCTGGTTTCGTCAGCTTTCGATGATAGGAGCACACACCACGGTGCAATTGATACGCACCAAAGACAGGGACGGGGAGGACACGGTGCGCGCAAGCACAACGTGAATGGGCGCGGCGAGGGGCAAAAAAAAGCCCGCAGGCCTTTCGGCTTGCGGGCAAATCCAAATCTAGGAGAGTTGGAGGAGACAGGTGCGACTATAGTCCCCGCCCCTCGCCATGTCCGCTTTATTGTGGTGATGGAGGATATTCACCAGATTCATAACTTTCGGCCCTCAAACTTTCGGCCCTCAAAACAAAAAAGGCCCGCAAGCATCTGCTCGCGGGCCCCTGTCTCCTGCATCCCATCCTTCAGAGGATTTTTTGTGGGGGGAATATTTACATGATTTGTAAGCAGGTGCAAGCAAAAAAGGCCACGTTTCCGCGCCCCCGCAAGGAGCTTGCTCTCACTATACGGAGCATCATTTCTGGCACCCAATATCCAGTGGGACGCCCCGGGACGAACCTTATGTGTGCCCACGTACTGGGGCCGTTTTTTGCTGACTCCTCA
>DATBUE010000136.1:0-2776 GCA_036516375.1 Noviherbaspirillum sp.
GCGTTCTTCTTCCTCAGCCGCAGGCACGCCGTCGCCCACATCGCGTTCGTCGCCGGTTTCGCGCACGCGCCGGCCGGTCCGCGCCTGTTCGATCCGCTGCCCGCGGCGATCCGCCTCGCGCCGCTCGCGATGGTTGTCAGTTTCGTGCTGCTGGCCTCTGCCAACATGCGCACCCACATCCGGCAAAAGGTGCGCCATCCAATGCTGCTTGGAACCGGGCTGTGGGCGCTGGTGCACCTGCTGGCCAACGGCGAGCTGCGCACGACCCTGCTGTTCGGCGCCTTCCTGGCCTGGGTCGCGATCGACCTCGTCTCGGCCGTCCGCCGGCACGCCGTCAAGCAATTCCAGCCCGCGGCGCGCCAGGACCTGATGGCCGTGCTGGGCGGGGTAGGGCTGGCCGTGCTGGTCATGGCGTTCCACCGCCAGATTTTCGGCGTGGCCGTGGTGCCTTGGGGATTCTAGGCGCCGGCAGGCGTGCTGGCGCAGCAACAAATGGTGGATCGGCGGGCGGTTTTCAGGTTATAATCGCCGGCTACCCCTTCCCACACTCGTCTTGACGCCGAGGTGGGCATTTGTTCAAACGTCCTCAAGGAGTTTTGCATGCGTCATTATGAAATCGTTTTTATCGTCCACCCGGACCAGAGCGAGCAGGTTCCGGCGATGATCGACCGTTACAAGACCAGCGTGACCACGCGCGGCGGTAACGTCCATCGCGTCGAAGACTGGGGCCGTCGCCAGATGGCTTATCAGATCCAGAAGCTGCCGAAGGCACACTACATCTGCATGAACATCGAGTGCGACAACGAGACCCTGGTCGAGCTGGAAACCGCATTCAAGTTCAATGATGCCGTGCTGCGTCACCTGACCGTGAAGATGAAGAAAGCTGAAACCGCTCCGTCGCCAATGATGAAGTCGGTCCAGCGCGAAGACGCAGCCAAGAGCCACCGCGCAGAAGCTCCGGCTGCTGCCCCGGCCGCCGCTGCCTAAGGTCTTTCGCCAGAATTCGTGGACGGGCCCAGTGCCCGACGTGCAGTGAACCAGCTCCAGGTCGTCGCCACCATCGCTGAACGCGACCTGTTGCGCTACACCCCCGCCGGCGTGCCGGTGGTCTCGGCAATCCTGATGCACAGTTCGCAGCAGGTCGAGGCAGGGGTGACGAGGTTGGTCGAGTTCGAGATTCCCGCGTTCGCCGCGGGCGAGATTTCGGGCCGATTCGCCAGCGCCGAGCTGGGCGCCGCCCACCAGTTCACGGGATTCCTGGCCAGGAAGAACCGCAACAGCAAAGCCCTGGTGTTTCACATCATTGATTTCAGTGCTGCCGCTTAATTACCTAGCGGCCCACCTTTTAGATATACAGGAGCCTCAAAATGGCATTCGGTAAAAAGTTCGACAAAAACAAAGCCAAAGAAAAACTGAAGCGCAAACAGCAGAACCCGCTGTTCAAGCGCAAGAAGTTCTGCCGCTTCACCGCCGCCGGCGTTGAACAGGTCGATTACAAAGACGTCGACACCCTGAAGGACTTCGTCCAGGAAAACGGCAAGATCATGCCGGCACGCCTGACCGGCACCAAGGCGCACTACCAGCGTCAAGTGGACACCGCGATCAAGCGCGCACGTTACCTGGCCCTGCTGCCGTACACCGACCTGCACAACGCTTAAGTCGCTACGGCAACGAGCACAAGTAAATACTGGAGAATAATATGCAAGTTATCCTGCTGGAAAAAGTCGTCAACGTCGGCAACCTGGGCGACGTCGTCAAGGTCAAGGACGGTTACGCACGTAACTTCCTGATCCCGCAAAAAATGGCCCGCCGCGCTACCCAGGCTGCTGTGGCCGAGTTCGAAGTCAAGCGCGCCGAACTGGAAAAAGCTGCTGCCGAGAAGCTGGCTGCTGCACAAGGCCAGGGCGAAAAGCTGAGCGGCATGACCATCACCATCGCGCAGAAAGCCGGCGTCGACGGCCGTCTGTTCGGTTCGGTCACCAACTTCGACATCGCTGAAGCCCTGAGCAAGCAAGGTTTCGCCGTCGAAAAGGCGCAAGTGCGCATGCCGACCGGCCCGCTGAAGACCACCGGCGAGCACCCGGTTGCTGTCGCTCTGCACACCGACGTCGTGGTGGATGTCACCATCGCTGTCGTGGGCGAAGCTGCCTAAATATTGCCTCAGCGAAAGCTGTTGTATTAAGGAAAAAGCCGGGTTCGCCCGGCTTTTTTTTATCGCCAGAAACTCGCCAATTATTTCAGCCGTGTGACCGGAGAAGGTATAATGCCCGCCATGAATACCCCCGCAGATCCGCAAATCGAATCGCTGCGCATCCCCCCGCACTCCATCGAAGCAGAACAGTCCGTCATCGGCGGCCTGCTGCGCGATAACGCGGCCTGGGACCGTATTGCCGACTTCATGCACGCGGACGATTTCTACCGCTACGACCACCGCATCATCTTCGAACAGATGGTCCGCCTGATCAACAGCGGCAAGCCGGCCGACGTCATCACCGTCTACGAGGCGATGGTCTCGCTCGGCAAGGCGGAAGACGTGGGCGGCCTGCAATACCTGAACGCGATGGCGCAGAATACGCCGTCCGCCGCCAACATCCGCCGTTACGCCGAGATCGTGCGCGACCGCGGCGTGCTGCGCAAGCTCATTACCGTTGCCGACGAAATCTCGGGCAACGCGTTCAATCCCCAGGGCAAGGAAGTCAAGCAGATGCTTGACGAAGCCGAATCCAAGATCTTCGCCATCGCCGAGCAGGGCGCGCGCGGCGCCCAGGGCTGGACC
>DATBUE010000137.1:0-1645 GCA_036516375.1 Noviherbaspirillum sp.
CTTTGCGAAGCACTGTATTTGCTTGTCCCCGGTGCGGGCAATCATGATCTGGACAATACGTCCATCTTGTGGACTTCCTTGCCGTGATGCTTTTCCTCTTGCCGGAGAAAGCCATTTCAAGTCCGCAATATGGACATTGCACGTCCATATTGCGTTGACCCCTGCTACCTGCGCCGGTATCGTCGGAGCCGTCGACTCACTCTCAAGCGCCCGAAGATGGAAATTCTTGCAAGCTCGCTGAATCCGCAGCAGACCTACAAACTGATGACGGGCATCGTCGTACCGCGTCCGATTGCCTGGATCACCACGCTCTCGGATGAAGGCGTGGTGAATCTGGCACCGTTCTCCTGTTTTACCTTCGTCTCCAACAAGCCCCCGATGGTGGGCATCAACATCGGTCGCAAGGCCGGCGTGCGCAAGGACACCGGGCACAACATTCATGCGAACAAGGAATTCGTCGTGCATGTGGCGGACGAGAACCTGCTCGAACCCATGCACCTGAGCGCCATCGAGCATCCATCCGACGTCAGCGAAGCGGAACTGCTGGGCCTGCAGACCCGGCAGTCCGATTGCGTGCGCGTGCCGCGTCTGTCCGCGGCCCCAGTGAGCATGGAGTGCGTGCTGCGGCAGATCATTCCCTTCGGCGATACGGGGGCCGAGTTCTACGTGGGTGAAGTGCTCGTATTCCACGTGCGCGACGAGTTGTACGAGAACGGCAAGATCGATACCGGCAAGCTCAAGCCGGTGTGCCGGCTGGGCGGGCCGAATTACTCGAAACTGGGCGAGATCGTGCACATGGCACCGCTGGCCCAGACTGAAAAAACGGTGATCCGATAGGAGACAAGGCCATGGCGCGCGCAAGGCAGGGCAACGGATTGCAAAGCAAGGCGAGCGATGCGGAAACGATGGAGCTCGCGGAGGCCGAGCGCGGCACCACCGGCGGTGCGCAGAGCATCCGCCGCGCGCTGAAGATCCTGCGCGTGCTGGCCAGCGGCCAGGAACACGGCGTGCGCCTGACCGACATCGTCGACGAAACCGGGCTGACGCGCCCTACCGTGCATCGCATCTTGACCGTGCTGATCGAGGAACAGGCGGTCGAGCAGGAAGCGTCTACGCGCCGCTATATGATCGGGCAGGAAGTGTCCTTACTGGGCCTGGCGCGGCCGGGACGCTTTCCGATCCGCGCCATCGCCGACCCTTACCTGCGCCACCTGGTCGACCAGGTCGGCGATACCGTCTACCTGACCATCCGCAGTGGATTCGACTCCATCTGTGTCGATCGCAAGCTCGGCACCTTTCCGGTGAAGGTGATGTCGATCGAAGTCGGCGTGCGGCGCCCGCTGGGCGTGGGCGTGGGCGGACTCTCGCTGCTCGCCACCCTGCCCGAGGAAGAAGCCGAAGCCATCCTGCGCGCCAACCAGCAACGCTATGCCCATCACCGCCTGACGCTGGCCAAGCTGAACGAAAGGCTGAAGCAGGCCCGCACGAAGGGTTATGCCTATGCCCAGGACGGCATCATGCCGGGCACCGGGGCACTGGCGGTGCCGATACTGGACCGCAATGGAGAAGCGCTGGCGGCAATCAGCATTGCCGCGATCTCGAACCGCATGCAGCCGGGACGGGTGGGTGAATTGCTGCGCCTGAT
>DATBUE010000138.1:0-2439 GCA_036516375.1 Noviherbaspirillum sp.
CGTGTGCATGCTCATCGCGTTTCGGAGATAGAACGTTCGGAGCGGTGAGAGGTTCCGCCGCACCTGCCCTGATCAAGTTCTGCAACGGCGAACGTTTCGAGTTTGGATCGGGCCGCAGGGCCGGTGCTGGTTGCATCCGTAGCGGCAGCGGTAGGGCTGGCGCGGGGATTTGCAACGCAATGGGTGGCCCGCAACCAGAACATGCAGCGCACGAACGCTCGATCCGCCGGGCGTAAAAATTGATGGACGGAAAATTGTCACAAGTCCACTTCGAACCGGCGCGCGCGCCGCGAGTCTGAACCGGTTGTGCGCGGCGCAAGATGGCGCGCCAGAACAATGCACAGCAATGCAGAGGAGGATTTTTGTGGGATTTCTTGATGGCATGCGTGGCAAGCAGCCGCGTCGCCCCTTGTACCGGACGATTGATGGCGGCCATCCCGCTCCGTTTCCCGACATGACGGACGAGCAGCTTTACAACTACGAAGTCACATTCAATGTCGCCAAGCGCACCTTCACCCATCCGCCGCGTCCCTACGTGCGCCCGCCGCACGCGCCTGCGTGGTCCCCGGAGCCGGCGCTGGCAGAGACGATGAGTGGCGCGCCTCGGGTCACCGCGGCCGCAGTCGATGCAAGGGAACCGGTGTGGGCGGCGCATGGAGCCTACGATGACTACGGCGTGCAGCCGACGCCACAGCCGGTGCGGGTTCCGCCGCCCGCGCAACCCCCGTACGGAGCGCAGGAAAGGCAGGCCGAAGCGCCGGTGCGCCCGCGCATGCGGCGCAACACTGCTTTCGATGCGCCGCGCTATACGGCGCGCAAATCAGCGTCGCCCGCACCCCAGCCCGACGCAATGCCAGCAGTGGCCGGCGACGCTCCGCGGCTCGATTTCAGCAAGCCGGTACGCACGATCACGACCAAGCAGCCGGTAGACATCATCACCACGCGCGCCCGTCACCCGATTTACAAGGTGCACGGCTACATCGGCGACGACGACGTCGTGAGTGTCTTCACGCTGGATGGCAGGCTGTGCGAGAACGGTCCGCACTTTCTGGAAAATGCGCCGGAGCAGCGGCAACTGCATCTGAATATCTATGCCGAAGCGGAGGGGGCGCAGCGTTACCGCATCACCCAGCACGACACGCGCGAGCAAGCCGACGCCGCGGCCGAAGCCGGGCGGGTAGCGTGCGTGGAGGTGAAGCTGGATTTGTAGGCGGAAGGGCGAAGAGACGGCCATCCGCAATCAGGTCGATCCAGGTTGCGGTCTGAACGTTGAGGCCGCGCGGGCGCCTGAATCGCGCACTGCGAGGTGCGGAACTGGGTTCCCGCTTGTGCTGGAGCGACGCGAGAAATGTACCGACTTGGCTGGATGCCAGGGCGGCATGGATAACAGCCTTGACCTGCCGGATGCAGGCAGGTCAAGGCGTACGCGGCAGGCGGATTAATCCTTGTGCTTGCCCTTGTCATGGCCGTGACCGCGGCCATGGCCATGGTCGCGGTCACGATGTTCACGGCCATGGTGTTCGCGACCGTGGTGCTCACGCGCATAGCCATCATCGCGACCGCGCGACGCACGCCGCCCGTAGCCGGGGTCGTACTCGGCCGACTTCACGAAATACACCGGCTGTGCGCAGGCGTTGTACTTGTGGCAGTGCTTGCTCCATTTCTTTGCATGGCCGGGCGGCACGTGCAGGTAGACCGGAGCCGCGCGCACGACCGCCGGTTGCTGCACGACGACGACCGGCGTGGTGTAGACCAGCGGCGGCGGGGCATTGCCGATATCGACGCGCCCATACACCCCAGGCGAGACCTGGCCCTCGACCGTGACGCCCACGCGCACATCGGAAGCCTGGGCGAGCCCGGCTGCGGTAAGCAGCGCAAGCAGCAGCATGGTTTTTTTCATCTTGTCCATCCGGACCTCCTGTCATCGGAAAAATGCAGGCCTAGCATACGAAAATCCGTTTCCTCGTGCCGGGAAAGTTGCTTTTCGTTACTGCCGCCGCGCCTGCGACATGTTTCCGGTATAGTCGCCGCAGCCGGCCAGCCGGCCTGCCTCTTCCCGAATCGCCTGCTGCAGCCTAGCGTGCTCTCCATCCTCAACACCATCTTCCCGTTCTTTGCGCTGGTGGCGGCCGGCTATCTGGCTTCGCGCCGCGGCCTGTTGCCCGCCACGGCGGTGCCTGCCCTTAACAGCTTCGTGCTGTACTTCGCATTGCCCTGCATGCTGTACCGCTTCGGCGCCGGTACGCCGATTGGCCAGTTGCTCGACGCCGGCGTATTCGTGGTCTGGCTGCTGTGCGCGCTGACGGTGGTCGCGGTGACGGTACTGGCCACGCGCAGTGCGCGCATCAACTGGAACGACGCTGCCTTCGGCGCGCTGGTGGCCGCCTTTCCGAACACGGGCTTCATGGGTCTGCCGCTGCTGCTGACCTTCCTCGGCAA
>DATBUE010000139.1:0-3194 GCA_036516375.1 Noviherbaspirillum sp.
CATTCCCGCGCAGGCGGGAATCCAGTACTCACCTTTGCTAGCACCGACTGGATTCCCGCCTCCGCGGGAATGACAACAAGGTGGTTGAGCGAACGGCCTCGCGCCTTGCTGACTTGCTGACTTGCTACTACAACCCCCTCAATCAGCCCCCAGCTTCAACCGATTCGGCTGCCGCTTCTCAATTGCAGACTTCAGCAAGGCCGCGCTGCGATAAATCCCGTGCGCGAACTTCCCAAACGGCATGGTCAGGAACAAGGCCATCACCACACCCAAGTGCACCGCCAGCAGCGTTGCCATCGCACCGGTATCGCGCCAGGCCAGTAGGGCCAGGCCGGTCGCGCTGGTCAGCAGCAGCAAGGCGATGAAGCCGCGATCCATCGTGCGCTGATCCGCATCGCTCACGTTCGGCTCGCGCTTCATGTTCAGCCACAGCAAGCCGGCCGGCCCGATCAGCAAGCTGATGCCGCCCGCGGTCCCCAGCAATACCGGCAAGCTGAAGTAGGGATACGGCGCTTCCCAGCCGAACAGGTAGTGGTACAGCGTGGCCACCGAAGTCGCCGCGAAGCACAGCATGAAGCCGTAGAAGGTGAAGTGGTGGAAGCGACGGCGTGCGAGCGTGAAGCGGTCGCTCTCTTCGTTGCAGCCTTCGCCATGGCCGCCGTCCAGATAGGTCAGCGTCAGCACATCCTTCGTCGCCTCGGCTGCGGCCGGCGTCGTCGCCTGCCCCGGCTTCAATTCACGCCAGAAGCGCGTCACCCCCATGCCCAGCGAGAGCACGGCAAAGCCGAACACCACGCCAAACATCGCGGCCATCAGGTTGTGCGGGAAGATTGCGTAGAAGTTGCCGGCCAGCGGTTCGTGCAACAGCGTGCCCTGGCGCGCCAGCACCAGCACCAGGAACAATGCCAGCCCGACGGCCAGCGCCAGCGCGACGGTGAGACCATTGCGCTTGTACAGCGCACCGAGCGGCTGCGGCCACGCATATTCGGCATAGGTCTGGCGGCGCACCTTGGCCATCGCCTGCGGCACGTTCACCGCGAACTCGTGCGGCGGCGCGTACTGGCAGGCGTGGTAGCAGGCGCTGCAGTTGTGGCACAGGTTGGCCAGATAGTTGATATCGGCCTTGCCGAATTCGAGGCGGCGCGTCATCGCCGGGAACACTGCGCAAAAACCTTCGCAGTAACGGCAGGCGTTACAGATTTGCATCACGCGGCCGACTTCGGCTTCATCGGCCGTCAGCGCGGCCATGTTCGGAATGGAATTGGGCACGACCTCGCTGGCGTCACGGATCAGGGCCTTAAGCTGCTGCATGTTCGAATCCTTGTTGTGTTGCGTGGCCCGCCGCTGCCGCGGCGCGTACGCCGGCGATGCGACCGAAGGCGGTACCGATGGCCATGCCGACGCCGGCCGTGTAACCCTTGCCCAGCACGTTCCCGGCCATCATTTCCCCGGCCACGAACAGGTTGTCGCTCGGTTTGCCGTTGAAATGCACGGCCGCGTTCTCGTCGACCTTCAGGCCGAGGTAGGTGAAGGTGATGCCGGGTTTCAGTGCATAACCGTAGAACGGCGCGGTATCGAGCGGACGCGCCCAGTGCGTCTTCGGCGGAGTCAGTCCTTCAGTGTGGCAATCGTCGAGCGCGGTGTGGTCGAAGGTGCCGACGCGGCAGGACGCGTTGTAGGCATTCATGGTTTCGACGAACTGCTGCTCGGGCAGGCCGAGCTTGCGTGCCAATTCGTCCAGGGTGTTGGCCACCACGCCCGGGAACACCGGTGGCATGAAGCGGCCGATAGCCTTGGCGTCGATGATCGAGTAGGCAATCTGCCCCGGCTGATGGGCGACCAGACGGCCCCAGATCGCATAACGCTTGGGCCAGAAATCCTCGCCCTCGTCGTAGAAGCGCTTCGCTTCGCGGTTCACCACCACGCCCAGCGACACGCAATCGATACGTGTGCAGATGCCGCCGTCGTACAGCGGCGCGCGTGCATCGATGGCCACGCAATGCGACTGGGACGGATCGCCGATCATGTCGGCGCCGGCTTCCTGCATGAACTTCAGCAGCACGCCCATGTTGAAGCGCGTGCCGCGAATCAGGAAGTTATCGGCCGGCCATTCGCCGCGCTCGTTCTGGCCCCAGGCTTCGCGCAGCCATTCGCGGTTCGACTCGAAGCCGCCGGCGGCAAGCACGCAGGTGCGCGCCTCGAAGCGCTCTTTTCCGCTGCGCGCAGCAACGAAGCGACCGTTGTCCAACTCGATGAAATCCACCGGCGTGTCGTAGCGGATCTGCACGCCCAGCGCCTCGGCGCTGCGGTAATAGGCATTCACCAGCGCCTTGCCGCCGCCCATGAAGAAGGCATTGGTGCGCGCCACATGCAGCGCGCCGGACAGCGGCGGCTGGAAACGCACGCCGTGCTTGCGCATCCACGGCCGGCAGGTGCTGGAGGCGCGGATCGCGATGCGCGCCAGCTTCTCGTTGGTCAGCCCGCCGGTCACCTTCAGCAAGTCCTGCCAGTACTCCTCTTCCGGATAGGCATCCACCAGCACATCCTGCGGCGCATCGTGCATGCAACGCAGGTTGCGCGTGTGCTGGGAATTGCCCCCGCGCCATTCGCGCGGCGAGCTCTCCAGCATCAGCACCGAAGCCCCCGCCTCGCGCGCCATCAGCGCCGCGCACAGGGCGGCGTTACCGCCGCCGATTACCAATACATCAACCATGTTGCGTGTTCCCCCTTTATAGCCGCGACTTTAGTGAGAGATGGGTGCGGGCGCTACTAGCGGACGGCTAAGCGGTGTTCACGAAAAGTGAAGGCGGAAGGAATCCAGATGCAGAACGGTAGGTTGGGCTGATGGGGTATCAGCCCAACATCCTCCGATTAACGGGACGACGGGATTCAAATGACCGGCGAAAAGAGGATTGCCAAATGCTGATCGCTGTTGATTGCAGATGTTGGGCTGATGAATCCAGCCTAACCTACACGCGGTCCACAGCGGCCTCACGAGACCCGTCCCGCTCCTTGCGCCGCCCAAACAAGGAACCGTTGCCGGCAAAGGCGCCACTCATCACACGAAATAGGCGTTTGGCCTCGTACACACAATTGGGGATGGGAATGAATAAAACTGCCGCGACCGCAAGCACGACCGAACTGGAACAGCAACGGATGCAGCGCTTCCTGCATTGGCTCCAGGCCCATGGCGC
>DATBUE010000140.1:0-2929 GCA_036516375.1 Noviherbaspirillum sp.
CTTCATTCTTAAGCCATCATCCATTAACCACCGTCTTGTGGACATTGCGCTTTACTTGTCCGGGCGAGACCGGCCTTATCAATGGACGGGGAAACTGATATGCGAGGCTCAGCCCCCATTGAAAAGGTAGGGCGGGCTGTCTGGCAGTGTCATGCCGGGCGTCTTCGACTGTTTCCGTCATCCTCGATGCAATCGAGCGCGCCTTGCAGCCTGTGCTATCGGTGCCCTCTACGACGAGCGACCAGGTGGCGCGAGCTTGTCTCCTAGCGCGGGCGTCGATACCTTCTTCCTCATTGCCGCTGAGAGGCGAGGCGTGTGCCGATCGTCGGTGCAGCAAGCTTACTGGCTGAGAACGTCCCACGCTCTCTTGACGCCACCAATGATCGGTCTTGTGCGCGCTGGCGACATACGTTCGGCGTTTCGCGGCTGTGCGGCCGATGCATCCGGCTGTCCTGCCGTGAAGCAAGACTCGGCGCCGCTGCTTGATGCTCGGCAGCAGTTTGTCCGCACTTGGCTGCCCGTGATTGCTGCGCGCGGTTCATCCTTCGGCAAGGCGTTTGTCGAGCGCTAAGCCCCATTTGATCAAGAGCCATGCTGGCCACGCCTGTCAGCGACTTCAGCTGCGTGCATGGCTGTCGTATCCGGTGCGTCGTCGCAGAAAAACAGCCGAGCCGAAGCCGTGCCGAGCGCCGTGGCGGCGCAGGGATGAGCGCTTGCTGGCTCTGTCCCGAAGACGAATGTGTCAGGTTTGAACCGCCTGACCAACTGCCATCGCTACATTGTATTTCCGTGGCTGCGTTATACCGCGCCCGCTCCACAGGCTTTCCGGTCCGGTGGGGTGTTGGGCGGCGGGATCGCTCTACCCGTAGGCCTTATCGGCCGCTCCTAGTGGGTGATGCCGTCGCGGCGCAGAACCTTGATGAAGGTGAGGAGAATGATCTTGATGTCGAAAGCCAGTGACTGGCGCCGCAGATAGTAGACATCCAGCGCCACCTTCTCGGGGATCGGCAACTCGTCGCGGCCGTTGATCTGTGCCCAGCCAGTGAGGCCCGGACGAATCGCATGGACTCCCTTTTTGGTGCGCATCTCGATCAGATTCTCCTGGTTGAACAGTGCTGGCCTTGGCCCGACAACGCTCATGTCGCCGCGCAAGATGCACCACAACTGCGGCAATTCGTCCAGGCTCGACTTGCGCAGGAAGCCGCCAATCGGCGTCAGGTATTGATCGGGATTTTGCAGGAGGTGGGTCGCCACGACTTGCGTTCCTACGCGCATGGTGCGCAGCTTCGGCATCGAGAAAAGCACATTGTTTCGGCCCACCCGGCGCGACCAGTACAGTGCCGGTCCCTGGGAGGTCAGCTTGACCAGTAATGCGAAGATCAGCAATGGAAGAACGAAAATGACCGAAGCTGCCAGTCCCAACAGTAAGTCGAAAGCGCGTTTCATCATTCTTCAGCCTTTTGATGCATGGTCTTTCGAAAAAGTGCTGTTCCGATGAGCACAACAAGCCTGTAGCCAGTTTCTGGCGACGTGCCGCGAGACTGGGCGGCGACCCTGTGGCGCGAGCCGTGCCGGCTGCGTGCCGCGGCCGGCGTGATCGTCAGGTACACGCAGCAAGAAACCGTTGACCCAGCACCGGGTAGGTGAGGTTCTCGAGTACGAAAGCCCTGCCTCTCTCTCCCATCGCACGACGCTCGTCGGCAGACAGGGCCAGCAGAGCCCGGATGCCCCGAACTGCCGCCTGCGGATCGTCAGGCTCGACGGTCATGCCGCAGCCGGCCTCCCGGACTGGGTCGTTTCCTGCCGCGACCGCGTGCAACACCGGACGGGCTGCCATCATGTAATCCATCAGCTTGTTCGGGGCGATGCCGAAACGGTATAGCGGATGCCGATGCCAACCGATGTAGGCGATGTCGAAGCACTTCAACAGGGCCGGAATCTGGCTCTTCTTGACCGGATCCAGGAAGTGGATATTGCCCAGTTTTTCGCGCGATGCGCGTTGCTGCAGACTATCCTTGCTTGGTCCGCCGCCGACCAGCACGAACGCGACCTTTTCGCCTTGCATCAGTTTGGCTGCGTCCAGCACATTGTCGAGCGCGTTCGACACGCCGTGGGTACCGGCATAGCCGAGGATGGCATTGCCTTGTGCGCGAAGCCTGCTCAGAAGTTGGTCGACCTCGTCCGGCAGCTCCGGACTGCCTGCCAGCCACTCGGCCGGGTCGATCCCATTTGGGACGAAGTGCAACTTCTCCGGCGCCAGTCCGCGCGACATCATGTATTCGCGTACCTTCGGAAGCATCGAGACCACCCGGTCGGCATGGCGGTAAGCGTAATCCTCGGCCTGCTGCACCAGCATGATGAAAGGATGCCACTTCGACATGCCACCGAGCTCCATGGGCGACAGCGGCCACAGATCGTGTACCTCGAACAGCAACCTGGCCTTGGCCAGCCTGGCAATGCGGTGTGCCGGCCAGATGTCCATTGGATAAGTGCTTGAGGCGATAACAACGTCCGGTTTGTATGTTTGCGCTATCTGCCTGCTGTCTCGATACAAGGCGGTGACGAAGGTGGCCATGTTCCTGACGCGTCCGATACCATTGCCGCGATAGACGGGCGTGCGATACCAGCTGTACCCGATGCCGTCGATGTCTTCGTCAAGGCGCGCCGCGCCGGCCAGCTCAGGTTGGCGGGCACGGATATGCGAGTGGTCCGCGGCAAGGATGTGTACGCGGTGTCCTGCACGTACCCATTCGCGCGCCAGGTAATAGGGGCGGTAGGCCATGCCATGCCGTGGCGAGCCGGCATAGTGATTGATCAGCACGATATTCATTTGATTGGCTCCAGGCGTTCTGGGCAAGGCTCTTCGACTGGCATGAGGCTCATTTGAATTACCCAAGTACGGAATTAATTCTTGTCAGGGGCAAGGCCG
>DATBUE010000141.1:0-2227 GCA_036516375.1 Noviherbaspirillum sp.
CTGACCCCGGAAGGCTTTCTCAGCAATCATGCCGGAGGCGTCCTCGGCGGGATTTCGACCGGTCAGGACATCACGGTGTCGATTGCCATCAAGCCCACTTCCAGCATCCGCACCCCGCGACGTTCCATCGACAAGAGCGGCCAGCCGGCCAGCGTCGAGACCCACGGGCGCCATGATCCCTGTGTGGGCATCCGTGCTACGCCGATTGCCGAAGCCATGCTTGCGCTCGTGTTGATGGACCACGCGCTACGGCATCGCGCACAGTGCGGCGATGTGCGGGTGAACACACCTCGATTGCCTGCGCACGCCGGTAAGTAATCCGTTTTTTTTGCGGTTCTCAACTGGTACGAGACGGCCTGCATCGTGTCGCATTCCTCGTGGCCGCGCCAGTCGGCCAAATTCGGGTCTTTCTATTTCGGCTACTTCGGCTACATCGGAGTGTTTTCGCCGTACGCGAGCCTGTACTTCGCGCACCGGGGAATGAGCGTGATCGAGATCGGCGTCCTGATGGCGCTGATGCAGGTCATGCGCATCTTTGGTCCTGGCCTCTGGTGCTGGGTGGCGGACCGGCGCGAGCAGCGGGTGGTGGTGCTGCGGCTGACCGGCCTGCTTGCGCTCGCTTCTTTCTGCGCGCTGGCCAGCGGCAGCGGCTTTGCCTGGTTTTTCTTCACAATGGCAGCGCTCAATTTTTTCACCAGCGCCCAAGGGCCGCTCGCTGAAGCCTTGCTGCTGGCCGAAATGCGCGGCGACCTGACCCACTACGGCCGTTTGCGCCTGTGGGGCTCGGTGGGCTTCATTTTCTCCGCGGCCGTGGGCGGCGCGTTGCTCGACTGGGGCGGTGTCGCCATGATGCCGTGGATTGCGCTTGCATTGCTGCTGGTCGTGCTGACGGCAAGCCTGAGCATGAATGAAGCGGACAAGCAGACATCTGCCTGCGCGCCTGTCTCCGCGGCCGCCTTACTGCGGCGTCCCGACGTGATCGCGTTCTTCGTCTCCACCTTTCTGATGATCGCCGCGCACGCTGCGCTCTATGTCTATTACTCCTTGTATCTCGCGCAAATCGGCTACAGCAATACGCTGATAGGTTTGATGTGGTCGCTCGGGGTGGTCGCGGAAATCATTTTCTTCTTTTACCAGGCGCCGTTGTTTCGACATTTTGGAGTCGCGAAGCTGATGCTTGCGAGCCTGTTTCTCGGGGGCGTACGCTTCCTGCTGATCGGGTTCGGCGCGGAGTCGGTGGTGATCCTGCTGCTGGCGCAGGTTCTTCATGCCGCAACTTTCGGCATCCATCATTCGGCTGCGATCGCGACCTTGCAGCGCTGGTTTTCGGGGCCCTTGCAGACCCGAGGACAGGCGCTGTACTCAAGCATTTCTTACGGACTTGGAGGCACAATGGGCGCGCTGCTGCTCAGTCCGCTCTGGGAAACATTTGGGGCTTCGGCTGTCTATCTGGCATCGGCGCTGCTGGCCTTTGCCAGTATGGGAGCAGCGGCCATGTGCTACCGCTGGCGATGAAAACAGGAGAAAAAATGACATTCGCTGACACGATCAAACGCGTGCTCATCATTGCGAGCTTCGGGATGCTCGCCGCCTGCGAAACGGTGCAAACCACGCAAGCCGGGGTGGTCGGCGTGGAGCGCCAGCAGCGCATGGCCGTATCGTCGGAGCAGATCGAACAGGCTGCGGACCAGCAGTACGCGCAGGTGATCGCGGAAGCAAAGCAGAAGGGTGTCTTGAACCGCAACCCGGCCCAGGTTGAGCGCGTGCGCTCAGTCGTGCAACGTCTGGTTCCGCAGACTGCCCACTTTCGCCAGGACGCGCGCAACTGGAAGTGGGAATCCAATGTCCTGAGCTTGCCCGAAGCGAATGCCTGGGTCATGCCCGGTGGAAAAATCGCGGTGTACAGCGGGCTGATCGAGAAGCTGCAATTGACCGACGCCGAACTCGCAGCCGTGATTGGTCACGAAATGGCCCACGCGTTGCGCGAGCACGCGCGCGAACGCGCCTCCTCGGAAATGCTCGCCACCGGGGCGATCGCGATCGGCTCTGCCCTGTTCGGCCTCGGCGATGTGGCTCAGAAGGGCGCCGAGTATGCCTATATGGGTCTGGTCGGCTTACCCAATTCCCGTGGCCATGAAACTGAAGCCGACCGCATTGGAGTGGAGCTGGCGGCCCGCGCCGGCTATGATCCGCGCGCGGCAGTGAGCCTGTGGCAGAAGATGGGGCA
>DATBUE010000142.1:0-8894 GCA_036516375.1 Noviherbaspirillum sp.
ACAAAGGGCGCAGCGTGGAGCGGGAACACTGGCGCGCATGCTGGCCATGCGTTGAGCAGGAATCGGGATCGCGGTGAGCCAGGACCAGGGAGGGGCAAGACCTGGTTGGAATCCCGCTCCGTGACGCCCAATGACTTCACCCCAGCGGGGCGACGTTGAAGGCCGGCATGGTTTCCCCCTGCTTCTCGCACGCAAGAAAGCGCTCGGCCGCATCCAGCGCCTCGCCTATCGTCACGTGCATGTCCAGATAGCGGTAGGTGCCGAGCCTTCCCACAAAGGTGATCCGCTTTTCCTGCTGCGCCATCTCTACATACAGCTGCAGTTGCGACTTTTCCTTGGCAAGGCGAATCGGGTAGTAGGGGGTATCTCCTTGCTCGCAATAGCGGCTGTATTCCTTGAATACCACGGTGTCCTCGTGCGTTTTCCAGGGTGAGAAATGCTTGTGCTCCGAGATGCGCGTGAACGGCACGTCCTCGTCGCAGTAATTGATCACCGGATTGCCCTGGTAATCGCCCTTGTGCCATTCGGGCTTGAAGTCCAGCGTGCGATAGCCGAGCCGGCCTTCGCAGTGGCCGAACCAGGCATCGATAGGGCCGCTGTAGAACACATGGCCGTAATCGCTCGCCATGTCGCGCTCGAACTTCGTGCCCAGGTGCAGGTGCACGTTCGGATGGTCGAGGATGCGTTCGACGATGGCCGAGTAGCCGTGCTTCGGCATGCCTTGAAAACTGCTGGCGTAGTAGTTGTCGTCGTAGTTGAAGCGCACCGGCAGGCGCTTGAGGATGGAGGCCGGCAGCTCTGATGGATGCAGCCCCCACTGCTTTTGCGTGTAGCCCTTGAAGAAGGCTTCGTACAACTCGCGGCCGACGAAGCGCAGCGCCTGTTCCTCGAAGGTTTGCGGGTCGGCGATCGACTGGTCGCCGAGTTCCTGCATGAAGGCGGCTGCTTCCTTGGGACTGAAGGTCTTGCCGAAGAACTGGTTGATGGTCAGCAGGTTGATCGGCAGCGAGTACACGCGGCCCTTGTAGATGGCTTTCACTCTATTCGTGAAGGGCATGAACTCGTCGAACTGGCGCACGTAGTTCCATACCTTCTCGTTACTGGTGTGGAAGATGTGCGGGCCGTAGGCATGCACCATCACGCCGGTTTCGGCATCGCGCTCGGTGTGGCAGTTGCCGGCCACATGCGGGCGCGTGTCGAACACATCGACCTCGTAACCTGCATGACCCAGCTCACGCGCAATCACCGCGCCGGAAAACCCTGCTCCTGCAATCGCAATCTTTTTCATGTTTTTCCCTTGTCAGCTATTGCCGTAGTGCGCGGCCTGGCCGGCGCGATCTTCGTCTTCGGCTTCCTGGCGCAGATGCAGATAGCGCGCGAGCGCGTCGTCGAGCGCAGGCAGCAGGCGCGCGCGTTCCGAGCCCAGCGCGCTGTAGAGCGGGCGGCGTGCGGCCCAGCCGAGTTCGGCCATCGGGCGCGCATCCAGCATGTCCGCCACCCGCGCTGCATCGACGCCGGCCAGCGTGGCGGCCTTGCGCGCAAGGTCGGCCCAACTGATCGGGTCCGCATTGGCCAGATGCCAGATGCCGCGCGCGCGGTCGATCATCAAATCCAGCGTGGTGTGCACGAGGTCCGGCACATAGGTCGGCGTGACTACCGCATTGCTGGCGGCGGTAAAGCGCTTGCCCTGACTGAGCGTGCGCAGCGCATGCGTGACGAAGTTGTGCTCGTCCCAAGGGCCGAAGAAGGCACTGGTGCGAATCACCAGCGCATCCGGGCAGGCGTTGAGCACACGCTTTTCGGCTTCGGCCTTGCTCCGGCCATAGACATTCAACGGTGCGATCGGGTCGGACTCCAGGTAGGGGCGCTCTTGCGTGCCGTCGAACACGAGATCGGTGGAGAAGGTCACGAACTGGATGTTGTGACGGATGCAGGCCACGCCCAGGATCGAGGGTCCGAGCGTGTTTTCGCGCATGCAGCGTTCGGCGTCCTGCTCGGCATCGTCGACGCGTACATAGCCGCCGCAGTTGATGATGGCCCAGGGGCGGTGCAGCTCCAGCGCGCGCTCGACCGATTCGGCGTCCGCGATATCCATCTCGGCGCGCCCCACCAGCACATAGGTGAGGTGACGCGTGTCGCAGATGCGCGCAAAGGCCTGGCCCAGCGTGCCGGTGGCGCCGACGATGAGGATCGGCTGGATCTTGTGCGTGCGCTCGGCCGCCAACGCGCCGACGGTGGCGCTGGTGGCCACCGGCTGCGTGTAGAAACGGCCGGGACGCCGCCACCAGCCCACGCCCTGCAGCACCGGATGCGACAGCGGACGTTGTGCCGACAGTTCGCGCATCAAGCGCGCGACAGCGGTTTCGCGCGGGGGCGTGGCGCGCACATCGAAGGGGCCGGGTTCGTAATAGCCGTTGACCGCGGTCACCAGGCAATTCCAGTCGAAAGAGCCGAGCAGCGACCACACCGTGACCGCACGCAGGTCGGCGCCGCGCTTCTGCACGTTCTTCGCCGCTTCCCATATTTCGAGCAGCCAGCGCAACTGGTCTTCGCGGTTGGCATCGATGTGGGCTTCGGTGATCGCAATCGGCAATTGGTAGCGATCCCAGGTTTCCTGCAGCAGCGGGCCGATGCCGGGCGTGGGTGTGGCCAGCACGCGCGCGGTTTCGATATCGGCGACGCGCTTGCCGCGGTACTGGCCGCAGTAGCGCTCCGGGTAACGTTCGGCACGGTGGTCGAGCCAGCGCTCGCTGGTGATGTAGTAGTTCACGCCGATGATGTCCGGCGGGCAGGGATTGTCGGCAAACCAGAGCAGGCGTTCGCGCTCGATGCCGCTGGCGAGCAGGTAGTCCCACAGCCCATGCCCCGGGCCGACCTTGCCGCATAGCAGGTCCCACGCCAGCCAGCGCCGCTCGTTGTAGAACTCGGCCAGTTCCGTCATTTCCGGCGTGCTGTAGGTCTTGCCTAGGTCATCGGTCTGCACCAGCTTCGCTTGCGGGTTCACCTTGCGGATTTCGCGCATGGACAACACCACCGCCTTGCACTGGTTGACCAGCGCCTCGACGAAGCTCTTCTCGTCGCGCGCGTGCGGGTACCAGACGCCGTACAGGCCGGAGAAACGGGCAGTGGTCAGCGGCTCGTTGACCGGGGTGTAGTAGTCGACCCACGGGTAACGCGCCGCGACCGCCGCCGCAAATTCGGCAAGTTTCTCGGGGAAGCCGGGATCGACCAGGCTGGTATGGCGCGGGCCGCTGCCGTGATGGACCAGGCCGACGATGGGCGCCACCCCGAGGTCGCGCAAGCGCGGCAGGCGTGCGTCCGCCCAGCTCCAGTCGGCCGTGGCCGGGCCATCGGGCGCGGTGCGCTCCCACAGCACCGGATAGCGGATGGCGCGTATGCCGAGTGAGGCGAAGCGCTCGATGTCCTCGATGCGCGTGGCGTGGCCGTTGCGTTCGAGTTGGCTGAAATAGTTGTCGCCGACACGGTTGACGGTGCACTCCAGTCCGCCCCACAACTCGATCGTCTTTTCCCCATGTGCTCCCGTTGCTTCACCGCCCCGCATGGCCGAATCCCGTGGCTGTGTTGGAAACAGTTATGCCTTGCAGGCCAGGCATGAGGGCGGGTTCGAACTCTTCCAGCAATTCGTGCATGCGCGCGGCGGTGAAGTCCCACGAAGTGCGCGAGAGCTTGTCGCGCATCACGCGGCACATTGCCAGCCGCTCGTCCTGCGACAGTGCCAACGCACGTTCGCAGGCGGCGACGAATTCATCCGCCGTGCGTGCAATCTCGACCACATCCGCATGCAAGTCGACCACGTCGCGCACCGGTGTGCTGACGATGGGCAGCTCGGCTGCCATGTATTCGAGCGACTTGGTCGGGCTGATGAAGCGCGTCGATTCGTTCAGTGCGAACGGCATCAGGCACACATCCCAGGCGGCCAGGAATTGCGGCAGCGCGCTGTAGGGTTGCTGGCCCATGTAGTGAATGTTGTCCGCCTTGGGTAGCACGGCGGGGTCGATTTTCACTACCGGGCCCACCAGCACGAATTGCCAGTCCGGGCGTTGCATGGCGATGTGGCGCAGCAGTTCGGTATCGAAGCGTTCGTCGATCACGCCGTAAAAACCCAGGCGCGGATGCGGCAAGCTTTGCTGCGAGGGATGGGCGAAGGTCTTGTCGCGCGCCTGGCGGAAATGCTTGGCATCGACGCTGCTCGGAAAGCAATGCACGTTGTGATGGCGGTCCTTCTTCGCGTTGTACAAACTCGGCCCGCCGGTAAACACGATGTCGGCTACGGCGAGCAGCTCATCCTCCAGCGCGATCAGGCGCGGTGGCGCGTTCTTGAATGCCGACAATTCATCCATGCAGTCGTACACCACGGCGCGCGGCTGCAATTCCTCCAGCAGCGGCAGCGCCATCGGCGTGTAGAACCAGACCACGGGGTCCGCGTAATCCTCGGTACAGGCGGCAACCACGCGGCGCAGCAGCGGCAGTTGCACTTCGTCGAAGCCGAACGGACCGCCGGCCGCCAGCGGCGTGCAGACAGTCAGGTTGGGCAGGGGATTGGAGAGGTGGAAATCTTGCGAGGCAGCGTCGCTGATCGGGGCCGGTTCTTCGATGAAGAGAACCCGGTAATGCCTGGCTAGGCGGGAGAGCAGGTGTTGTGGCCGCTGGAAAACGAAGTTCCAGCGTAGGTGGGAAAAAACGATCAACGATTGCATAGTGTCCTCGAACGGAGTTGAGCCGTTGATGGACATGCAATTTCCGAGAATGTTTTTGCAAGCGCGTGCTGCAATGCGGCTAAAACGCAAAGCCTTGTTCGATTCGATGTACTGGCCTTGGAAACAATTTCGCTCGCCAATGTTGCCGCTCTATGCGGCAGTGCAGAAAAGACCGAAAGAAACTTCTGAGGCAGGGAAACTATTTCCGCATGGCAGATATCACAGGGGCTGTTCCCACACAGCAAGTTTCTCTGGATATCCATGCAAGCGTCTGCTTCTGTTTCCCCTGCTCCTGTTGCTTCCGATTCCGCTGTCACCAGCGTTGTCGTCTCTGCCTCGCGCCGCCTGCCGCTCGCACTGCTGCGCCCACTGGCCCTGCCGGTGCTGTTCATCATCTTCGGCATCATCATGGGCTCGTGGGCCGGGCGCATTCCGGCGCTACGCGACGGCGTGCAGTTGTCGCATACGGCGCTGTCCTTCGTACTCCTGTGCGGCGGACTCGGCGCGGTGATTTCCTACCCGCTCTCGGCACGCTTGATGAGCACGCTGGGCGGACGCAAGACCCTGCTGTTGGCGGGTGTCGCCCTGCTGATTGACCTGGTCGGCATCGGCCTCGCGCCCTCGGTGCCGCTGTTGATGCTGGCCGTGCTGATGCTCGGAGTCACCGCCAGTTGCTTCGACGTGGCCATCAATGCGGTGGCCACCCGCTTCGAGAAGACCAGCGGCCGCTCGCAGTTGTCCAGGCTGCACGGCTGGGGGTGCGGCGGCGGCTTGCTGGGTGCAACGCTCGGCAGTGTCATGGCGGGCATGCAAGTCGCACCGGCCGCGCATTTCATGATGATTGCGCCGGTGCTGCTGCTGGTGCTGTGGCTGGGCTTCGAATTGCTGGAGCCGGATGCCGACACGGTGCAGCAGATCGAAAAGAAGAAGTTCGCGCTGCCGCGCGGCCCGCTGGCCCTGCTCGGCGCGCTCGGCTTCCTGGCCGCGATGTCCGAAGGCAGCGTGGCCGATTGGGGCGGAGTATTCCTGAAGGACCATTTCAATGCCAGCGACGCGCTGGCGCCGCTGGCCCTGGCCGCGTTTTCGATCACGATGCTGGCGGTGCGTCTCTGCGGCGATCGCCTGAAGGAAAAATTCGGCGCGCACAGGCTGATCTGCGCTGGCGCATCGGTATCGGCTGCTGGTTTGCTGTTTGCAGTGTTTGCGCCCAATGCCTATCTGGCACTGGCCGGTTTTGCCGCGGCCGGTTTCGGGATCGCCGTGGTGTTTCCGTTCGTGTTCAGCGCAGCGGGGCGGCAGGGGCCGGTTGCGTTGGCCGGCGTGGCGACGATGGCCTACAGCGGCAGCCTGGTCGGGCCGCCGGTCATCGGCGCCATCGCGCACGGCCTGGGCATGCAGGCGGCGATCGGCTTCATCGGCTTGCTGAGCGTGGCGATTGTGGTGGTCGCGAACCGGACTGCTCTGTTGAAGTGAGGGTTTGACGCGTGCGGGTCGGAGTTTTTGCTTTCAGTGCGAGGCTTCTTCCTACGAACAGCGACGCTCCGATGAAGTGCTGCGCCATCACTACATCCTTCCTGTCACTCCCGCGCAGTCGGGAGTCCAGTTCCGGAGCTGGCAGTACTGCATACGCATGAGCTGCGTTCCCAGAACTGCCGGCATCCGAACCGGGGCTCCTCCCAGCGCCGGAGCGACACATCAAGCTTGTTCACCTGATCGAACGGCATCACCGGCAAGCCGAGCCGCGCTCCTCTGCTTCAACCCTGCGTGGACAGCGTGCGCACCGGTTCTGGATGCCGCGCCCGGCGCCGCTGGTTCAGCATCACACCCGCCAGTGCCAGCAAGGCCAGGCCGCTCACCCAGACCGAGCTCGGTCGCGCCGCCGGCACCAGCACATGATCGATTTCATAGCCGGACTCCAGGCCGATCTTCTTGGCGTAGGAACCGAAGGCGACGTTGGTAATCATGAGCTTGTCGCCGCTGGCCATCACGCCATTGAGGCCAGCCGCACGCAGACGCTGGCGCGCTTCCTGGCGTTCGCCCAGCGGCAGGCTCACGGTCTTGGTCACGTTTTCTCCCTCCAGCGTCATGCCTGACACGACCAGCGTCATGCGCGCACCGCTCGGTGCCTGTTCGGCCAAGGTCATCAACTGGCTCGCCGGTGCCTGGACATTGCTCGGGTAGAACTGGTTCAGCCACCACTCCGGACGGAACAGGCTGAAGCAGATGACGAGCAGCACCACGGTTTCCCAGATCCGGTTGCGGGTGAGGAACCAGCCCATCGTCGCGGCCGAGAACACGAGCATGGCGATGGTGGCCGTGACGATCACCCAGCCCGCGCTCCAGTAGCTGGTGACGTCGATCAGCAGCAGTTGCGGATTGAAGATGAAGATGAAGGGCAGCACGGCGGTGCGCAGCGAATACATCGCGCCCTGCAGTCCGGTCTTGATCGGATCCTCGCGCGAGATGGCAGCGGCCGCGAAGGAGGCGAGACCCACCGGCGGCGTAATGTCGGCCATGATGCCGAAGTAGAAAACGAACAGGTGCACGGCGATCAGCGGGATCGCGATGCCGGCCTGCGCGCCGAGCTCGACCACCACCGGCGCCATCAGCGTGGCGACCAAGATGTAGTTGGCGGTGGTCGGAATACCCATGCCCAGGACCAGGCTGGCGCCGGCGACGAAGATCAGCATCAACATGACGTTGCCGCCGGAAATGAGCTCGATGAAGTCGGTCATCATCAGGCCCAGGCCGGTCAGCGTGACGGTACCGACCACGATGCCGGCGGTGGCGGTCGCAATGCCGATGCCGATCATGTTGCGGCCCCCCATTTCCAGGCCGCTGATCACGTCGTTCTTCGCCGCGCGCAGCGCAGCGCCCATGTCCGTCTTGCGGAACAGGGCCAGCAGCGGCTTGCGGGTAGCGACGACCAGCAGCACGACCACCGACGCCCAGAAGGCCGACAGGCCGGGTGACATGTTTTCCACCATCAGGCACCACAGCAGCACGATGATCGGCAGCGTGAAGTCGATGCCGGTGCGCGTGACTTCCCACACACGTGGCAGCTTGATGATGGGTGCATCCGGCTCTTCCAGCTCCAGGTCTTCGAAGCGGGCGGCATACCAGATCGAGGCCACATAACCGGCCGCCCCGACGCCAGCCAATGCCCAGCCGGCACCGCTACCGAACATGGCCTGGATACCGAGCACCACGTAGTACAGCACGCACAGGAAGGCGATGGTGCCGCTCCAGCCGATGCCATTGGCAACCAGGCGATCCTTCAGCGTGCGCTGTTCGCGCGCGATCAGCGGCGCGTTGATTTTCACCGCTTCCAGGTGGACGATGTAGAACAGCGCGATATAGCTGATCACCGCCGGCAGGAAGGCGTGCTTGACGATCTGCGAATAGGGAATCCCGACATACTCGACCATCAGGAAGGCCGCAGCCCCCATCACCGGCGGCATGATCTGGCCGTTGATTGAGGCCGAGGCTTCGATCGCGCCGGCCTTGATGCCGGACAGCCCGGTACGCTTCATCAGCGGAATGGTGAAGATGCCGCCAGAAACCACGTTCGATACCGACGAACCCGAGACCACGCCGTTCAGCGCCGACGACACCACGGCCACCTTGGCCGGGCCGCCGCGCAGGTGGCCGAGCAGGGCGATCGACAGCTGCATCATCCAGTTGCCGCCACCGGCTTTTTCCAGCAGCGTGCCGAACAGCACGAACAGGAACACGAAGCTGGTGGACACGCCGAGCGCAATGCCGAACACGCCTTCGGTGGTCAGCCATTGATGATTCAGTGTCTTGGTCAGCGAGGCGCCCTTGTGCTGGATCACTTCCGGCATGTAGGGACCGGCGAAGGTATAGAGCAGGAACACGCTGGCGACGATCACCATCGGCAAGCCCAGGCAGCGCCGGGTGGCTTCCAGCAGGATCAGGAGGCCGATGCCGGCCGTGACCAGGTCCAGCGTGGTCGGCTGTCCCGGCCGCTGCGCCAGGTCGCGGTAGAACAGGAAGAGGTAGGCGCCGGCGAAGGCGCCGACGATCGCCAGCAGCCAGTCGAGCGCCGGCACACGATCGCGTGGCGAGGACTTGAAGGCGGGATAGGCGAGGAAGGCCAGGAACAGAGCCAGCGCCAGGTGAATCGCGCGCGCCTCGGTATCGTTGAGCACGAAC
>DATBUE010000143.1:0-3742 GCA_036516375.1 Noviherbaspirillum sp.
CTCGCCGATGCCGGACGGCTTGCCCACGGCACGGCGTTGCGGCTCCTTGCCATGGCGCCCGCCATGTCGCGTCGCCGCGCCTTGTTCCGTGACCAATCCGCCTCGGCCTCGACTGAGCCAGTCAGGGCGAATCCGCTCTAGTGCACGGTGCCTGCTGCCTTGGCAACCGGCGCATCCATGCGATTGGCCAGACGGCCGACATTGCGCAGCGAGAGCAGGTGGGCATAGATCCAGCCCAGGTAACCGGTGCGTACCAGTTCCAGGGTCTTGGCATCGTCCAGTGCGTTGAGCTTGGCTTCGTCCACGACCCACAGGCCTTCCAGCGTCTGCTTGCTGCCGTTGCGCTCGACCGTGATTACCTTCGGGGACAGCACGCCAAGTTCGGCCAGCTTGGCGGCGAAAGTGGCCGTGCGCTTCATCTCGCCATGGAACAGACGCAGGAACTCGACCACGTTCTTCAGGTAGTCGCTTTCCTGGCCGTCGGCGAACAGGGCTTCGCCCTCTTCCTCGCCCAGACCCTTGTAGGCTTCGTCAACGCACACCGTCAGCGTTTCGGCGGTCTCGGCGCCGGCCAGCACGAACGGGTAGCGACGGATGAAAGCGGGGATGTAAGTGCCGCGCTCCCAGGTGCCATTGCCATCGACGAACAGGTTTTCCTTGTCGCCCAGGCCGACGAGCGCTGCAGCCGTGAAGGGACCACCTTCGCTGCCCACGAACACGATCGGGTAATCACGGCAGGCTTCGGCGAACTCGCTGCCGGCCAGCAGCACGGAATTGGTCTTCTGTGCGAACGAGAAATGCTCGGGAAGGATGCGGATCTTGAGCTTCTGATGACGGTCGCGGTTCAGGGCTACAGCGCGTTCGTAAAAAATCATTGTTGTCATTCTTGTACTTCCTTCTCGTTCGGTTGAAGAATGACGGCACATCGTCCGCCATGAAAAACAGCGGGCTATTGTAGCGGCGCTTGTACGCGACGAAAACGGAATTTGGACGACTGCGTTGCAATGAGGACGAACGCGTTCGAGCCAGTGCTCAGCTCAGCGCTCAGGCCAACGTCGAGTAGCTCGCTGCAGCCAGCAGGCGCTGCGTATAGGCCTGCTTCGGATTCGACAACACCTCTTCGGTGGAACCGCTTTCAACCACTTTCCCATCCTTCATCACCATCACCCGATGCGCCATCGCACGAATCACGGCGAGATCGTGGCTGATGAACAAGTAGGCAATGCCGTACTTGTGCTGCAACTCGGCCAGCAGCAACAAGACCTGCTGCTGCACCGAGACATCGAGCGAGGATGTCGGTTCATCGAGGAGGATCAGCTCCGGCTTCAATACCAGCGCGCGCGCAATCGCGATCCGTTGACGCTGACCGCCGGAAAATTCATGCGGATAGCGCGTCATCATTTCCGGCGCCAGGCCCACTTCGCGCAAGGCTTGGCCCACGGCTTCGCGTATGCCATCGCGCCCCAGTTCCGGCTTGTGCAGCTCCAGTCCCTCCCCGACGATCTGCTCGATCGTGCGACGTGGCGACAACGAGGCGAAAGGGTCCTGGAACACGACCTGCATCTTTGCGCGTAGCGGCCGCAACTGGTTGCGCGACATCGCGCTCACCGGTTGACCGATGAATGAGATGTCACCCTCGACCTGGGCCGACGACAGCCGCAACAGCGCCATCCCAAGCGTGGATTTCCCGGAGCCGGATTCGCCGACGATACCCAGCGTTTCGTGCGGTCGCAGTTCGAGTGCAGTCTTTTCCACCGCAACGAACGGTTCTTTCTTGAACCATCCCTTGTTGATCGTGAACGAACAAGTCAGATCGCGGCAGGCGAGCAAGGGCAGCTGTTGAGGATTGACTTCGGCCACCACGCGTTGCGGATGGCTGCCGAGCAGCTTCTTCGTGTAATCCTCGCGCGGCGCGGCAAACAGCGTGGCCGTATCCGCATGTTCGATCAGGCGTCCGCGCTCCATCACGCCGACGCGATCGGCGAAATGGCGCACGAGATTCAGGTCGTGCGTGATCATCAGCACGGCCATGTTTTCTTCGCGCTGCAACTGGTTCAGCAGTTCCAGTATCTGCACCTGGATCGTCACGTCCAGCGCAGTGGTCGGCTCATCGGCGATCAGGAGCTTGGGCCGGCAGGCAAGCGCCATTGCGATCATCGCGCGCTGGCGCTGGCCGCCGGAGAGTTGGTGAGGGAAAGCCAATGCGCGCCGCGCCGGATCGGGAATGCCGGTCTTGTCCAGCAATTCGACCGCGCGCGTGGCCGCCGCCTTCGCGCTCAAACCTTCATGCAGCATCAGCACTTCGGCGATCTGGTTTCCTATCGTGTACAGCGGATTCAGCGCCGTCATCGGCTCCTGGAAGATCATCGCGACATCCTTGCCGCGCACGCCGCGCATCTGCGCTTCGCTCTTCTTCAGCAAGTCCTGTCCCTCGAACAGGATCTGGCCGCCGTACTGCGCCTCCTGGTGCAGGCGCAAGATGGCGTAGGCCGTGACCGTCTTGCCGGAACCGGACTCGCCGACCAGCGCGAACTTCTCGCCCGGTGCGATGGAAAAACTCACGTCATTGACGACCGTGTTCGGGCCGAAGTCCACGCGCAGATTACGCACCTCGATCAGGCTCATGACTTCTTCCTCACGTCGAGCGCATTGCGCAGGGCATCGCCGATATTGGTCAGCAACAGCAGCATGATGGTCAGCACGAAAAAGGTGGAAACCGCGATCCACCACGCATCGAGGTTGTTCTTGCCCTGGGCCAGCAGCTCACCGAGGCTGGGCGTGGAAGGCGGTACGCCGAGGCCGAGGAAGTCCAGACTCGTCAGTGCAAGGATGGCTGCGCTCATGCGAAACGGCAGGAAGGTCACGACCGGCGTCAGGCTATTGGGAAGCACATGCCGCCAGATGATCTGCCAGTTCGACAGGCCGATCGCACGCGCGGCCTGCACGTATTCCAGGTTGCGGTTGCGCAGGAAATCCGCGCGCACATAATCGGCCAACCCCATCCAGCCGAACAGCGAGAGCAGGATCAACAACAGGCTGATGCTGGGCTCGAAGATCGAGGCGAAGATGATCAGCAAATACAGTTCCGGCATCGAACCCCAGATTTCCATGAAGCGCTGGAAAAGCAGGTCGGTCTTGCCGGCGAAGTAACCCTGGATCGCCCCGGCGAGCACGCCGAGGATGACGCCGGTGATCGTGAGCGCCAGCCCGAACAGCACCGAGACGCGAAAACCGTACAGCAGGCGCGCGGCGATATCGCGGCCGCGGTCATCGGTGCCGAGCCAGTTGCGCGCCGAGGGCCGCGCCGGATTCGGCTCGGCCGCGAAGTAGTTGATCGTGTCGAAGCTGTAGCGATTGATCGGATAGATCGCCCAGTTGCCATCGCGCTCGAACTGCTGTTCGATGAAGGGATCGAGGTAGTCGGCCGGCGCATGGAAGTCGCCGCCGAACCGCGTTTCCGGATAGTCCTTCACGAGCGGGAACAGATATTCGCCCTTGTAATACACGACCAGCGGCTTGTCGTTGGACACAATCTCGGCCATCAGGCTCACGCCGAACAGCACGCAGAAGATCACAAGGCTCCAGTAGCCGCGCCGGTTGGCCTTGAAGCGCTGCCACACGCGGCGCCATGGCGAGACGGAGGGTGCGAGCGTCATCGGCGCGGTCGCCGGGTTATCCATCGTTTCGAGGGTATTCATCGAACCAGGCTTTCGAATTGCACGCGTGGGTCGACCCAGACGTA
>DATBUE010000144.1:0-2803 GCA_036516375.1 Noviherbaspirillum sp.
TTCACCAATGGCTTCCACGGCTGCAGCATTGGCGCGCTGGCCGCCACCGGCAACCAGCATCACCGCGGCGGCTCCGGCATCGGCCTCTCCGACGTCAGCCGCATGCCCTACGCAAACTATTTCGGCGACAAGACCAACACCATCGGCATGATGGACAAGCTCTTGTCCGACCCATCCAGCGGGATCGACAAGCCCGCCGCGGTGATCGTCGAGGTGGTGCAGGGCGAAGGCGGCCTGAACACCGCGTCGGCCGAATGGATGCGCAAGCTCGAGAAGCTCTGCCGCAAGCACGAAATGCTGCTGATCGTCGACGACATCCAGGCCGGCTGCGGCCGCACCGGTACTTTCTTCAGCTTCGAAGAGATGGGCATCCAGCCGGATATCGTCACGCTGTCCAAGTCGCTGTCCGGCTACGGCCTGCCGTTCGCCATGGTGTTGCTGCGCCAGGAGCTGGACCAGTGGAAGCCCGGCGAACACAACGGCACTTTCCGTGGCAACAACCATGCATTCGTCACGGCGGCCGCGGCGGTCGAGCACTTCTGGCAGAACGACACGTTCGCCAACAGCGTGAAGGCCAAGGGCAAGCGCATCGCCGACGGCATGCAGCGCATCATCCGTCGCCACGGCCCGGATTCGCTGTTCCTCAAGGGCCGCGGGATGATGATCGGCATCAGCTGCCCCGATGGCGAGATTGCCGCCGCAGTGTGCCGCCACGCCTTCGAAAACGGCCTGGTGATCGAGACCAGCGGCGCCCACAGCGAAGTGGTCAAGTGCCTCTGCCCGCTGATCATCAGCGATGAGCAGATCGACAAGGCACTTTCCATCCTCGACAAGGCCTTTGCCGCCGTGATGAGCGAGCAGACCGAGAACCAAGCTTCCTGAGGTATCCGCAATGATCGTCAGAACCCTCGCCGAGTGCGAAAAGACCGACCGCAAGGTCCACAGCCAGACCGGCACCTGGGACAGCACGCGCATGCTGCTCAAGGACGACAAGGTGGGATTCTCCTTCCACATCACCACCATCTACGCCGGCAGCGAGACGCACATCCACTACCAGAACCACTTCGAGTCGGTGTACTGCATCAGCGGCAATGGCGAGATCGAAACCATCGCCGACGGCAAGATCTACAAGATCGAGCCGGGCACGCTGTACGTGCTGGACAAGCATGACGAGCACCTGCTGCGCGGTGGCAGCGAAGACATGAAGCTGGCCTGCGTCTTCAACCCGCCGCTCAACGGGCGCGAAGTGCATGACGAAAGCGGCGTCTATCCGCTGGAGGCCGAAACCGTCTGATACCGGTTCAACCGGGGCGGCCACCGCGCCGCCCCGCCATTACAAGAAAGGAGGTAAGCGTGAACCCTATGCAAGCCGACCTGTATCCCTCGCGCCAGGAAGACCAGCCCAGCTGGCAGGAACGCCTGGATCCGGTCGTCTACCGCAGCGACCTGGAGAATGCGCCGATCGCGGCAGAGCTGGTCGAACGCTTCGAACGCGACGGCTACCTGGTCATCCCCAATCTGTTCAGCGCCGACGAAGTCGCGCTGTTTCGCGCCGAACTCGAGCGCATGCGCCAGGACCCGGCCGTCGCCGGTTCCGGCAAGACCATCAAGGAACCCGACAGCGGTGCGATCCGCTCGGTGTTCGCCATCCACAAGGACAACGAGCTGTTCGCCCGCGTCGCAGCCGACGAGCGCACCGCCGGCATCGCCCGCTTCATCCTTGGCGGCGACCTGTACGTGCATCAGTCGCGAATGAACTTCAAGCCCGGCTTCACCGGCAAGGAGTTCTACTGGCACTCGGATTTCGAGACCTGGCACATCGAGGACGGCATGCCGCGCATGCGCTGCCTGTCCTGCTCGATCCTCTTGACCGACAACGAGCCGCACAACGGCCCGCTGATGCTGATGCCCGGCTCGCACAAGCACTACGTGCGCTGTGTCGGAGCCACACCGGAAAATCACTACGAGAAGTCCCTGCGCAAGCAGGAGATCGGCATCCCCGACCAGAACAGCCTGAGCGAGCTGGCCAGCCGCTTCGGCATCGACTGCGCCACCGGCCCCGCCGGCAGCGTGGTGTTCTTCGACTGCAACACCATGCACGGCTCCAACGGCAACATCACGCCCAGCGCGCGGAGCAATCTGTTCTACGTCTACAACCACGTGGATAATGCCGTGCAGGCTCCGTTCTGCGAGCAGAAACCGCGCCCGGCCTTTGTCGCCGAACGCGAGAATTTCAAGCCGCTGGACATTCGGCCGCAACAGTATCTCTGAGGCGATGGGGCGCGTCTGATGACGGGCCCCTTCCCCCGGCTTGGCCGATCGCTACCGGCCCAGGGAAATTCACTCCAGCTCGTTGATCGACAGGTGCGCCAGCTGCGCGCCGGGCCCGTCAACGGCCTGCCAGATTCGGACGCTATAAAAAGATGCATACCGTGGAAAAGATCGGCGGCACGTCGATGAGCCGCTTCGAGGAAGTTCTCGACAATATCTTCATCGGCCGCCGGGAAGGCGCAGCGCTGTACCAGCGTATCTTCGTCGTCTCGGCCTACAGCGGCATGACCAACCTGCTGCTGGAGCACAAGAAGACCGGCGAGCCCGGCGTCTACCAACGCTTCGCCGATGCGCAGAGCGAAGGTGCCTGGCGCGAAGCGCTGGAGGGTGTGCGCCAGCGCATGCTCGCCAAGAACGCCGAGCTGTTCAGTTCCGAATACGAACTGCACGCCGCCAACCAGTTCATCAACTCGCGCATCGACGATGCCAGCGAGTGCATGCACAGCCTGCAGAAGCTGTGCGCCTACGGCCA
>DATBUE010000145.1:0-2028 GCA_036516375.1 Noviherbaspirillum sp.
CACGGCAACCACCGCCCTGAGCGCAGCTTGCGAATCAATACATTGGACCTCGGGCGCCGGCGCGGCCGGCGCAATTGCGAGCAGGAATGCGAACAGACTCATGGCAAGGCCTCGTTAGTCGTCCGTAGACGGCGTTGCTTCAGCGTTACCGCAATCAGCTGCCTCGATGCCGTTTCACCCACCGCTTGGTGGACTCCACTAGCGGCAGGTTAACGCGGCGGAAGGCTCTTCACTCCTACATCTCCCAAGCTGAGCGCTTCGCCGTCGTTGGCTATGTCCGCTATCGGCCTATTCCGTTGAAAAACTCGCTGTCGCCAACGGGATGGTCGTCCGCTTCGGCCTGATCAGGCGAATCAGTCGATAGAAGCGATCGATTTCTTCGGCGCGAAAGCGCCTGACCGCCTCAGGCGGCCAGTGCTTTTGATGCTTCTTCGCTTTTGGGCATCAGCCACGCTGCCATCCGCCTCAGGTTCTGCGCGGTCGCGGCCAACAGGAACTCATCTCGGGCACCGCTCAGCCCTCGCAGGCGCAGCCGGTCCAGACGCAGGATGCGTTTCAGGTGTGCGAACAGCATCTCTACCTTCTTGCGATGCCGCCGCGACTGCGCGTACCGCTCGGTGGTGGCAATCCGCCGGGCGACGTCTCGGGCGCTTTCGTGTTGCTGGCGTGTGATCTTGCGGTGCGTTGTATTCGGGCAGCAGGGCGGCTTTAGTGGACAGCCGGCGCAGTCTGCGACGCTGCTGCGGTAGATGAGCGTGTGGTCACTGGTGGGCTTGCCGGTCGATCGCAGCGCCTTGCCCTGCGGACAGCGGTACTCATCCGCGGCTTCATCCCACTCGAAGTCGGAGCGTGCCAGCGATCCATCCTTGCGCTCGCTCTTGTCCCAGACCGGCACGTGCGGCTCGATCGACTTCTCTTCGACCATCCAGCCCAGCATCTCGGACGTGCCGTAGGCGGTGTCGCCGATCAGGCGCTCGGGCTTGATATCGAACCGATCCTCGACGCGCTCCACCATCGTGCGCGTCGCCGCGACTTCATCGGTGCGATGCGCAGGTGTCGCTTCGACGTCCATGATCACGCCTGACTTAACGTCGATCAGGTAGTTCGTCGAATATGCGTAGAAGGCCGGACCGCCCGGTGCCGCCGTCCACTGCGCTGCAGGATCGGTGATCGACACGTTTTTCGGTATGCGGCGCTCTTCGCTGGATGCTTCCAGCGCTTCCAGGTACTCGCGGACCGGGCGCGTCAGCGGCGAAGCGTCATCGAAGGTTGCTTCGACCCCGGGCACGCCACGCTGCCGGTTGGCGTCAGCCTTGATGACGCTGGCATCGGTTGCGAAGCCTTCGCCGCCGACCAGGCCTTCCGCCAGGCAACGCTGTAGCACCTGCTCGAACACAAAGCGCAGCGTGTCGCTGTCGCGGAAGCGGCCATGTCGATTCTTCGAGAATGTCGAATGGTCCGGCACGGCATCTTCGAGCCCGAGACGGCAGAACCAGCGGTACGCCAGGTTGAGATGCACCTCTTCGCACAGCCGGCGCTCGGAACGGATGCCGAAGCAGTAGCCGACGATCAGCATGCGGATCAGCAGCGCCGGGTCGATCGACGGCCGGCCCGTGTGGCTGTAGTGCGGCGACAGATGCTGGTGCAGACCGTCGAGGTCGAGGAACCGGTCAATGCCCCGCAGCAGGTGGTTCGCCGGGACGTGGTCCTCAAGGTTGAAGGCGTAGAACAACGGCGCCTGCGCTGCCTTCTGCCGACCCATCATCGCGTCGATTCCGCTCGCTCGATGGGATGTCAGTGGACCAGCTTCAGGACCATCGATCAACCGAGTTTTTCAACGGAATAGGCCGGAACCAGACATACCATTCCCGCATGGACCGACACGAGCCTGAGGCAACTCCGTCGCTAGACCTGCTAAATGTCGAACTCGAGCGCTCAGCGGCCTTGGAGGCGCTTGTCGACGCAGCATGGGAAGGCGCCGAACTCCAATCTGAGCCGTCAACTCGGGCGACGGCGGGTCTGTGCTCG
>DATBUE010000146.1:0-1906 GCA_036516375.1 Noviherbaspirillum sp.
GCAGCAGCCTCAGCGACTGGTCCATCGTGGTGATGATCAGGCTCAGGACCCAGACCGTGATGGCCAGCGGGACCAGGACCAGCAGACCGGTGACGAAGTATTTGCGCATGAGGGGGAGATGCGGGGCTGCGGTCAGGACGCCGTGCTTGCTGTGCTGGGGGCCGCAGTACTGTCGGTGCTGCTTGCCGGTGCCGGGCTCGCCGCTTCACTCTTGTCGCCGACGGCCGGCTTGCTGGTGCCGCCGCTGCCGTTGTTACGGAAATCGGTGACGTACCAGCCCGTTCCCTTCAACTGGAAACCGGCAGCCGTGAGCTGCTTCTTGAACGCGTCCTTGCCGCAGGATGGGCAAGTGGTCAATGCGGCATCCGACACCTTTTGCAAGACGTCCTTCGTGTGGCCGCAATCGGCGCAGCGATAAGCATAGATAGGCATATTGCACCCCGCAAAAATCGTCCAAAACCCGGGATTATAAAGGGTGGCTGTCGATTTTTGACGGTGGTTGCGCGGCCCGCTACGCCTGCACGGCGACCGACGGACGCACGAACTGCGGCAGCAGCGAACCAAGCACCATGCCGAAGAAGGCGACCAGCAGGCCGACCAGTTGCGCAGGCCAGATCGAATCGCCGCCGAACTGCTCCATCAGCACCCAGCTTGCCAACCCGCCGAAGGTCGAGAAGAAGGCGCCTTGGGTGGTCGCACGACTCCAGTACAGCCCCATTACCAGCGGAATGAAGGCGCCGACCAGCGGTACCTTGTAAGCGTTGCCAACCATTTCATAGATGGATGTACCTTCCATCGCCAGCGCGAACAGGGTCACGGCAATGCCGAAGCAGACCACGATTACGCGGGTGAGGAACAACAGTTGCCGGTCGCTCAACGGGACGATTTCACCGATCAGGTTGTGCGTGAGCGTGATGCTGGGCGCCAGCAGCGTGCCGCTCGCCGTGGACATGATGGCCGACAGCAGCGCACCGAAGAACAGCACCTGGGCAAACACCGGCACCTTGTTCAGGACCAGCGAGGGCAGGATCATCTGGGAATCGTGCTCCAGCAGATTGGCCACCGTCTGCGGGTCGACCACGAAGGCGGAATAGGCCAGGTAGATCGGGATGAAGGCAAAGGCCAGGTACAGCGTGCCGCCGATGACGGAACCGGCCGCGCCGACATTCGCACTTTTTGCCGACATCACGCGCTGGAACACGTCCTGCTGCGGGATGGAACCGAACATCATCGTGACCCAGGCCGCAATGAAGGCGAGGATGTCGGCCATGGTCAGGGCCGGAAAGAAGTCGAACTTGTTGTTGGCGGCGGCGTGCTGGATCACGACATCGGCGCCGCCAGCCATATCGCTGACGAGCCAGGTGATGTAAAGCAGCCCGACCACGATGATGCTCATCTGGAAAAAGTCGGTCAGCGCAACCGACCACATCCCACCCAAGAGCGTGTACAGCATTACTACGCCGGCTCCGATCATCATGCCCTGCGCAGTCGAGATCGTCCCCTGCGACAGCACATTGAACACCAGCCCGAGCGCGGTGATCTGGGCGCCGACCCAACCGAGGTAGGACAGCACGATGCAGATCGAGACCACGACTTCGATGGTGCGCCCGTAGCGCTGCCGGTAATAGTCACCTATCGTCAGCAGGTTCATCCGGTACAGCTTGCGCGCGAAAAACAGGCCGACCAGCACCAGGCACATGGAAGCCCCGAAGGGATCTTCGATGATGCCGCCCAGCCCCTCTTCGAGGAAGGTAGCGGGAATTCCCAGCACGGTTTCGGAGCCGAACCATGTGGCAAATACGGTCGCGATGACGACGTACAGCGGCAGCGAACGGCCGGCCACCGCGAAGTCGCCGGCATTCTTGACACGCGTGGCGGCATAGATGCCGATCGCAATCGTCACCAG
>DATBUE010000147.1:0-8771 GCA_036516375.1 Noviherbaspirillum sp.
TCGCTTATAGCCGAATGTCCAGCGCACTTTCATCTTTATTGGCAACTCCCGGCGTGGGTTGTAACCAATGCAGCACACCGTCCCCCCACCGCCACTCGTTGCGGTGGACAAGCCAACATTGCCACCTCCTTGTCCTCCAACGCTAAACGTATGGATGTAGCGATGCGTATAGTTGTAGCCCACGATGCCGAGCATGTGAGTTTTGTATAGATTTGCTCTAGAGCCTTCGCATGCCCCCAGCATGGATAACAAACCGAGCAGGAGTGCTAGGCGCGTGAGTACACTCTTATTCTTTCGTTTATACATTCGTCAACTTCCATTTAGCCTTCATTCTTTCGTCCCCGACGCCGCAGATCTATCGATCATCATCTGAAGTTCGAAACTGTCTGAGAAGGTCAGTACTCGCCACTGCTTTTCCGTAGCTGGAAAGACAACTTTCTATCATCCTTACTGGCTCCGGTCGACAATTACGAGCGGTGCAGAACGATCACTAGTCATACGTAGCTCCACCATCAAATCAGGCATGAAGTGAACTTCGAGAAACCGAGGGTCAGGTGGAACAGGGCCTCTTAATTCGGCGGTTGTTTCGTGCGTTTCATCCGGGACTACGATATTTCCTTGAGCATCTCGCTTGTAGCCAAAGGTCCAACGCACCTTCATCTTGATCGGGAGAGCGCGTTGCTGGTTGTATCCAATGCAGCAGTAGGTTTTTCCACCGCCTGCTGTCTCTGTGCTGAGAAATACGTTACCCCCTCCTTGCCCTCCTACCTCGAACGTATGAATGTAGCGATGCGTGTAGTTGTACCCGACTATACCGAGCATGTGAGTTTTGTATAGATTTCCTCTGGAGCCATCGCATGTAGCAAGCACGGGCAGTAGGCAAAACATGAGAGTCATCTTTACCAAGAAGCGCTTCTTCTTTTGTTTATTCACTCTTCAACTTTGATTAAGTTTTTATCCCTGTTACTCGAAATTCATGTTTCGGGAGACGGATGCCTCCATATCTCTTTGTTTCCAATCCCTGGTCAACCACCCGGCACACATTACGGAAGTGCTCGACTCCGATCGACGACCACAAGTGGCAAGGAATATTCGCGCGTTATACGAAGCTGCACTGTTCCGTCGGGCATGAAGTGGACTTCCAACTGCTGGGGATCGGTCGGAACAGGGCCGCGCAGTTCAGCAATCGTTTCGTGTGTTTCGTCGGGCAGGACAATATTTCCCTGAGCATCCCGCTTATAGCCGAAGGTCCAGCGCACCTTCATCTTTATGGGTAACTCTCGACGTGGGTTATAACCGATGCAACACGATGTCCCGCCTCCTCCACTCGTCGCAGATGACAAAAATACGTTTCCGCCCCCCTGTCCGCCTACGCTGAACGAATCGATGTATCGATTTGTGTAGTTGTACCCAACGATTCCAAGCATCGGCGGCGGCTTGGTGTGCGCGCAGGCAGCGAGAATAGGCAAAAGCATGCCTAGAAGCGCGAGACGGAATCCAATTCCTTCGCCTACTTGCACATTCATGCCAATGCCTCCATGCGTTTGCAGTACGCAGCTACCAGACCTGCCTCTCCCGCCTGCCCAACGCACTGCTGCCATTCCGGCGCCTGCCACCATTGCGGTCCGTGTTCGATAGAGAGCCCCAAGGCCAAGGCTTGGTCGCGCGATGTGTCCAGCCCTCGTGACAAACATTCCTCCACTTGTCTAAACGCCAGCGCGAAGCGTTCTGAATCGGGCACTTTCTGAAGCAGTTTCGGATCGAGGTCGCGCAGGATGGCGAGCACTGCATCGGGTTGGGCGAGCTCGACCAGCGCATCCGTTTCTTCTGCACTCAGAACAACTGACACAGAAGACGCCGGGTCCTGTTCGGGCTCACACAATTCCATAGGCAGGTAAGCGCCACGTCGGTCGGGAACCAGGGCCTGGACGCCGAGCGCCAGTACAAGGTCTGCGTTCTTCGCATCCAGGCCTTGACGCAAATTGCCAAATACGCGCGCATCCCAAAGACGCAGCAACATTTCCATGCCATCTGCATTCACATCGAAGCGTCGCACCAGGCGCTGGGCAAGTTCGTCGATATCCAGGGTGGCGGCGATCAGGAAGGCGTCCGGTTGTTCGGCGCTCTGTTCGGCCAGCAGACGCAGGAGACGAGTCTGTGCAGGCTCATCGTGGGCGATTTCACGCAGACGAGGTGCGATCGCCAGGGCCTGCGGGTCCTGCGTGCGGTCGGCAAAGAGATTGATTTCGCGAGCGTCGCGTGCCCTTACCCAACGTGGCTTTCTTTCGCTCGATTCGTCGATTACGGCATATAGCCGCAGCCCTTCGCTCTTGGCCCAGGTGCACCATTCAGCCGGAGGGATGGGCAGAACTCTCGGTGTTGTGTTGATAGCTTGTGTGTTCATTGCATCAACCGGTTTTCGCCGCCAGCGGCGCGCCTTGGGCCTTGGCTTTCAGCAGGCAGGAAATACATACGTTCCCTGGCAGAGTGGGTAGCGGGTAATCCTTCCGTTCCGGCCCCACCAGACTCTTCTTCCCCGCCTGCACCAGGATCTTCCCTGGACATTGCACGGTGATGTTCCCGTCCGCGATCGTGATGTTCGCTCCACCGGCGGTCGACAGGCTGATGCTCTTGGCTGCGGCCCAGTCGATATGACTGTTGGCCGAAATGATGTCGACCAGTTCTTTGGCCTTGATATCGAGCGTGCCGCTTTGCGCCTGGAGGTCGATTTCACCCTTGGCGGCGATCAGTTGCAGGCCCGTGCTGTTTTCGCCCGGTGCGACGGCGCCGGCCAGCATGCCGATGGCTTGGCCGGTGTGCAAGCGCCAGGCGCCGCCGGTGATGAATTGCGTATCCGCTCCGCTCATGACGCTGGCGGTTTCCCCGAGTGCGAACTGGATGTTTTGCCCCGCGGCCATGCCCACTCCCGCTTTCGCGGCCAGGTGGATCAACGGGTCGGTGGTGTGCGGCAGCGTGTCTGAACCGGGTCTCGTGTTCTTGTTCGCGGCATCGCTCTCGGCCGCGGCCAGCGACGCATCACCCACCATGCCGGAGGCGGCGTTCAGCATCGCTTTCAGCGGGGCGGCTGTGTCGTCGCGCTTGCTGCTGGAGGGGGCCTGGCTGCCGAGATGGCTAGCGAGGCCGACTGTCTGGTGGGTCTGGGCGGCCTGGTTGAAGCTGTCGGCCAGTTGCACGGCTTGCTTCAGGTGGGCAATACCGGGAGCGTTGTCGCCCGCCGGAGTGCGGCGCTCGGCTTGGTGGTCGATGCCGTAGGTGGTCAGCAAGATGCCGCGCGCGGCGCGCAGGGCGCCGTAGGCATCGGTGCGCAATTCGATGCCTTGGCCGCGGAAGCTGCCGCGGTAATTGTCGGCGCTGTGGATCAAGTGGCCGAGTTCGAGACGGCTGGCGTATTGCGTGCTCTGGAGCTGGATGCGGCCTTGCTGGTCGGTATCGTCGAAGACGAGTTGGTTGTAGCCGTTGCCGCCGAATTCCTTGCTGCGGATGCCCCATTGGGCGGCGGGGTTGCGGTGGCCGGCGTCGTGGCTGCTGGCGCCATGCCAGACCGGGCTGTGACCACCGGCCAGATTGCCCTGGGCGGAGACGGCATGGTCGTGCGCGGGTTCGAACACGGTGAGTTTGGCTTCACGGTTACGCGCGCCGCCCGGCGTGGGGATTGCGCCGCCTTCGCCCTGGCCGTTGTAGAGCGCGGCGACCACGACCGGGCGGTCGATGTCGTTGTCGAAGAATTGCACCAGCACTTCTTGGCCGATGCGCGGCAGGAACTGGGCGCCGAAGCCGCCGCCGGCCCAGCGCTGGGCCACGCGCACCCAGCAGGTGGCGGCGGCATCGTCATGCTGGCCTTGCCAGTGGAAACGGATGCGGATGCGGCCCTGGCGGTCGCAGTAAATCTCGTCGGTACCGTGGGGCGTGCTTTGTCCATCGGGGCCGACCACGATCGCGGTCTGGCTGCCGAGGGCGACGGGCTTGGGGTTGAGCAACATGCCGCTCGCGTCGGCCTGTGATGGGCGCCAGGGCGTGGCGGCCGGAATCGCGTCGAAGTGGTTGGCGTAGCCGAGTTCGCGTACCAGGGCGATCAGGGGAGCGAATTCGGCGAGGGTGTGTTCGCCGGCCATGTCGTCCTCGTCCAGTGATTCCTGCAGCAGGTCGGGCAGCGGGCCGAACAGTTCGGCCAGGCTGTCGCTGGCGGGTTTGGGCAGGTTGTTGAGGCCCAGTGCGCGCACGCGGGTGACGAAGTAGACCGGATCCTTGCCGTCGGGATCGAGCAAGGGGGCTTGGGTCAGGGTGAAGCGGGTGCCGGGGCGCAAGGTGCGCACGGTGGAGCGGCCTTCCCAGTATGCGTGGCGTGCTTCGATGGCTTCCATCTGCAGGCGCGCATGGCGCTCGGCTTCGTCGCGGGCGGCGAAGGTGTCGGTGCCGGTGTAGTCGTAGGCTTCGAGGCGCGGGGCGTGCGGCCCGCCGGGAGGCATGCGGGTGCGGGTGGCGGCGGCGATCACGCGCTTGGTGGCGTGGTCGTAGCTGGCGACGGTGGCGAACGAGGGGTGCAGGGTCTGGGTGAGGGCCAGCGCGCAGACGGTGTCTTGTTCTTCGCGGGCACGCGCGCCGTGGTAACGGATGCCGGCGCCACCGAGCGGACTGGCGCTGGTGGCGTCTTCGGGGCTGGCGCAGGTCTGGCTGGAATCGGCGAACAAGACCACGCGGTGCCCGGCGGGACTGTTCCCATCCTGCGCATCTTCCTCGATGCGCCAGCTCAAGCCTTCTTCGGCGAGGATGCGCGAGAGGAAGGCGAGGTCGGTTTCGCGGTACTGGTTGCAGTAGGCGCGGCGGCGCGCGCCTTGCAGGAAGGCGGCGCATTCGGGGCTCCAGCTCCAGGCTGCGTGCGGGGTGTAACCCGCGAAGATGGCGTCGACGATCTCATCGACGCGCTTGTCTTGCCAGACGCGGCTGGTAGCGCATTGCGAGAGTAGCCAGATCCAGGGCACCAGCCGCAGGCGGTAGCGGGCGAAGCCGCCGTCGCTGCCGATCCGGGCGGCGCGGTTGACCAGGCCGGAGTAACGGGCACGTTGCCCGTCGGCCAGGCTGACTTCGAGGGTGGCGGGCTGGCTGATCAGGGTCTTGAGTGCGAGGTGGGCGTGGGGCGACAGGACGATGACGTCGCGCCAGCCGGGTTCGTGCAGGGCTTCATGGGAGGCGAAGGCTTCGACCAGCAGGCCGCCCGCGCCGAGGTGGGGGATGGCGTTCTTGAAGCGCAGTGCGTACAGGCGGGTGGTGCTGTCGAACAGGGAGAGCAGTTCAGCGTGAAGCACGGCGACCATCCTTTCCGCGTGAGAGAAGCCAGGCACGCGCCAAGTCCTGTGCCTGCTCCACTTCTGCGAGGCTCATCATCCCTTCGGCCACCTTGCGATTGGCCAGTGCGTCCCGGTCGCCGCCAGCGGCGGCTAGGTTGAACCACATGTGTGCCCGTTTCAGGTCGCGCGGCACGCCCTCACCGTTCGCATACAGCCAGCCGAGGTTGTACTGCGCCTCGCCCAGATCCTGATCGGCGGCCTTCTGATACCAGTACAAGGCTTGTGCGGGATCGGCGTCGCCCCCCTTTCCCGCGGCATGCATGGAGCCAAGCGCGTTCTGCGCAAGCGCATAGCCCTGTTCCGCAGAGCGCCGATACCAATGAGCTGCCGTTGGCAAATCCTGCGTGACGAGTTGCCCCTGTTCGAACGCCGACGCGAGCTTGAACTGCGCTGGTGCGTTTCCACGTTCGGCGGCCTGCTCGAACCAATCCATCGCAACCTGGTTGTCCTGCGCCACGCCGCGCCCCGCGGCATACATTTCGCCCAGCCGGTACTGTGCGTCCGCGTTTCCTTGCTCCGCCGCCCGGCTGTACCAGACCGCAGCAGCACGAAGATCAGAAGCCGATGCGTCGCTCCGGTCGTGCAGCAGCCCGAGTCGATACTGTGCCTGCGCGTCCCCCTGATCGGCTGCGCGGCGGTACCACTGGACAGCGACCGACTTGTTCGGAGCCAAACCGCTTCCACTTTCATAACGTTCGCCCATCGCGGTTTGTGCCGCCGCGTGGCCACGCTCGGCAGCCTTGCGTAGCCACAACAGCGCGGCACCGTCGTCGCGCGTCAATCCATGTTTGCCGCTGTAGAACATGCCGAGCGTGTATTGCGCCTCGACGTGGGCTTGCACGGCCGCCTTGCGATACCACTCACGCGCGGTGCTGAAATCCTTGTTCACCGCGATCCCGCCCTCATACATGCGCGCTACGTTGAACATCGCATCCGGATGTCTTTGCTGAGCGGCACGCATGAACCAGGACATCGCCGCCTTGTAGTCCTGGCGCCCCCCCTCCCCCCGAAAATACAGGGTGCCAAGGTGGTACTGCGCGCTGGCATCACCGGCCTCGGCCAGCGACACACATGCTTGCGGTGAGGCACTTGCATTACAGGGTGGCGAGCTGTCGGCACGCGCTGGTACGAGAACAGCGCCCCACAACGCAAGCAGGAACATGAAGCCGACACCGTTCATGCGCAGGCACATACGTCCTCTTTCCCATGCTCGTGGGAGCCACGCCCTACTTGAGCACATACCTGAACTGCCCTTGCTTGGTCGCGCTGACCTTGATGCGGGCAATGGCGCCGCCCTGCGCCATGCGCGTGAGCACCGCCCCGGATACTTCCGGAAGCAGGCTCCCGTTCAGGAGGTTGTCCACATTGCGCGCACCAGAATCCACTTCCGTGCAGCGAGCGAGGACGGCCTCCACCAATGAGGAATCGAACACGAACTCGGCCTTGTGGTTTTCCGCGACACGCTTCTGGATACGAGCGAGTTTCAGGCGAATGATCCGGGCGAGGTCGTCGTCGGCGAGCGGATAGTAGGGAACGACCTTCAGGCGACCGAGGAAAGCCGGTTTGAATGCCTTCATCAGTTGCGGGCGGATCGCCTGCTCCAGCGCCTCGCAATCCGGGAGTTCGTCCGGTGTCTTGTTGAGGCAAGCCTGCATGATTGTCGCGGAGCCGACATTGGAAGTCAGGATGATGATGGTGTTCCTGAAATCGATCTCGCGACCTTCGGCATCGTCCATCACGCCCTTGTCGAACACCTGGAAGAACAATTCGAGCACGTCGGGGTGTGCCTTCTCAACCTCGTCCAGCAGGACGACGCTGTAGGGATTGCGGCGCACCGCTTCGGTCAGCACGCCGCCCTCGCCATAACCGACGTAACCCGGCGGAGAGCCCTTGAGCCCGGAAACGCTGTGCGCCTCCTGGTACTCGCTCATGTTGATCGTGACGAGCTTGCGTTCGCCGCCGTAAAGTACGTCGGCCAGGGCCAGCGCGGTTTCGGTCTTGCCGACGCCGGAAGGCCCGACGAACAGGAAGACACCCTTGGGCTTGTTCGGGTCTTCCAGATTGGCGCGCGCCGTCCGCACGCGTTGCGCGACCGCCTCGATGGCATGGCTCTGTCCGATGACCCGCTCCTGCAGAAGCGTTTTCAGGTTCAGGACGGTGTTGATCTCGTCCTTGACCATCTTCCCGAGAGGAATACCGGTCCATGCCGAAATGACCTCGGCCACCACGAGCCCGTCCACCTGGACCGGAACCATCGGCGCATCGCCCTGCAGCTTCTTCAGTTCATCCAGCAATTTTTGCAGCTGTGCGTAACCTGCAGTGCGATCAATCGCACCAGCAGTGGACCCCGAAACCCCTGCGCCGCCTGCGGCAGCCAGGCGCGCTTCACATTCATCATTGGCCGCGACAGCCTTGCCCTGCACCTCCAGCTCAAGACGCAAGGCCTTGATACGCTCGGACAAGCCACGCTCCTGCTCCCAGCGCACACTCAATTGTTCCAGTTCGCTCATCAACGTCGAACGCATCGCTGCCAGCTCGTCCAAACGGACTTGGTGTGCAGCACCGATTGCCTGTTCCCGCTCCAGTGCGGCCATTTCGCCTACCGCCCGTTCGAGTCTCTTGGCCATATCCTCGATGCGAGCCGGGGCGCTGTTCTGCCCCAGCGCCACCTTTGCGCACGCCGTATCCAGCACGCTCACGGCCTTGTCCGGCAGTTGCCGCCCGCTGATGTAGCGGTGCGAGAGGCGCACGGCTTCGGTAATGGCTTCGTCGTACACACGCACGCCAAAGTGCTTCTCCATCAGAGGGGCCATGCCACGCAACATGGCGCACGCAATCTCTTCGCTCGGCTCTTCGATCTTGATCACCTGGAAGCGGCGCGCAAGGGCCGCATCCTTTTCGAAATATTTCTTGTATTCGCCCCAGGTCGTGGCCGCGATCGTGCGCAATTCGCCGCGTGCGAGCGGGGGCTTGAGCAGATTCGCGGCGTCGTTCTGGCCCGCCTGGCCTCCGGCGCCAATCATCGTATGCGCTTCGTCGATGAACAGGATGATCGGATGCTGGCTCTTCTTGACTTCATCGATCACGTTCTTGAGCCGGTTCTCGAACTCGCCCTTCACGCTCGCGCCAGCCTGCAGCAAACCCATATCGAGCGTATGGATCTCCACACCTTGCAATGCCTCGGGCACATCACGTTCGGCGATGCGCAGGGCGAGCCCTTCCACCACCGCCGTTTTGCCGACACCGGCTTCGCCGGTCAGGATGGGGTTGTTCTGGCGTCGACGCATCAGGATGTCGATCGCTTGACGGATCTCCGCGTCGCGGCCGATCACCGGATCCAGCTTGCCCTCGCGCGCGCGCTGGGTCAGATTGGTGGTGAATTGATCGAGCGCCGGAGTTTTAGAT
>DATBUE010000148.1:0-5061 GCA_036516375.1 Noviherbaspirillum sp.
GCCGAGCATTCGCGGCTTGGGACGGGGCGGTTTTCCTGCGCTCAATATCGGCAACACGCCGCAGTCGATCGAGCTGTACGCCTTTGCGCCCGGCCTCGATCCGCAAAGCATTGAAGTCAACCTGGAGCGCGGCGTGCTGACCATTTCCGGGGAGCGCGCGTCCGAACAGCCGCAGGATGAAAAGGTCGCGGTGCATATCAACGAACGCTTTGCCGGACGTTTCCGGCGCGTGATCAGCCTGCCCGATGACGATATCAATCCCAGCGGCGTGAGCGCGCAGTATCGCGACGGCGTCTTGCATGTGAGCGTGAAGCGGCGCGAATCGGCCAAGCCGCGGCGCATCGCCATCCAGTAATCGAAGGAGGAAGATCATGAGCGAAAACAGGAATCTGCCCACTCAGGGCAATGACAAGGCCAAGGTGGAACCGGCCCTGCTGCCGCCGGTCGACGTATTCGAGGATGGCAGCGGCATCACGCTGCTGGCCGATTTGCCCGGTGTGTCGAAGGAAAGCCTGCACCTGCACCTGGAGGCGGACAACCTGACCATTGAGGGCGAGGTGACCCTGCAGACGCCCGAAGGCATGGAGTCCGGGCTCGCTGAGGTGCGCCTGCCGCGTTACCGGCGCGTGTTCACTCTCTCGCGCGAGCTCGACAGCGAGAAGGCGCAGGCGGAATTCAAGAACGGCGTGCTGAAGTTGCGCATTCCCAAGGCCGAGCACGCCCAGCCGCGCAAGATCGAAGTCCAGGTCGCCTGAACGCGACCCCAGCCGTAGCGATGCCTGCAAAGGAGGTGACATGAAGTTCGACGAACTGAAGCAAGGGTTTGCCTCGTTCTGGGATTCGATGGCCGAGGGCTGGCAACACTTGCGGCGTAACGCTTCGTCCGCCCTGACCGGTTTCCGGCCCGGAGCCAACACCAACCTGCCCACGCGCAGCGAGGTCGACGACACCTTTTACATGCCCTCGATCGGTTGGTCGATGCTGGGCGGCGACTTGTTCGAGGACGAGAACAGGGTGATCGTGCGGCTGGAAGTGCCGGGCATGGACAAGAACGATCTCGATGTGGAAGTCGAGGGCGGCATGCTGGTCGTGCGCGGCGAGAAACGTTTCCAGCGCGAGGAAACCGAGGGGCGTTACCGGGTACTGCAGTGCGCCTACGGTAGCTTCCGGCGCGCCGTGCCCTTGCCGGTGTCGGTCAAGGCCGACCAGGCCAAGGCCAGCTACCGTGACGGGGTGTTGCGCATCGAGTTGCCTAAGGTAGAGCCGGAGGCGCCATTGCGCCAGACGGTGCCGGTGGATTGACGGAGCGTCGATCCCGCGTATCAAGGCAGAACGGCCGGGCAAGCCCGGCCGTTTTCATTTGCCTCGTTGTTACTGCGTTAGCGCTTTAGCCGCGCTTCCTGATGCACTCGAGATAGGCGGCGCCGTCCGGCGGCAGGCAGCTGCGCTGCGATTGCCAGATCATTTCGCCCAGGCATTCCATCATCTGGTGATGCGCGTCGTGCTCCGAACCCAGGCGTTGCGCCAGCGCTTCGAAGGCTGCACGAATGCCCGGCGGTTGGTCGATCGACAATTGCTCGGCAATCGACAGGTGCATGGCCAGGTGCAGGAAGGGATTGCTCTGGCCGCGTTCGACCGAGTAATCGGCCGCCAGCGCGTCTTCGACCTGGGTTAGCGCGTCGTCGTACTCGGGATGCTGGATGATCCAGTCGCGTGCGATTGCTTCCAGCGGCGTCAGGATTTCGTTGGCGCGCATCTTGCGATGGGTTTCGCAGAAGAAGCGGCGCACGTCGTGCTGGGAGGGCGTAAACATCACGGGAGCAGGCAGGGCAGGGGACAGGCATTGTAGCCGTAGAGCCGCGTCGGCGTGGCGCGCGCGATGTCGCTACCATCGACGTTTTGCACCCAGAAAAAAGGAAGACACCATGCTCGACGACAGTGCCCTTGATCTCCTGTTCCGCAACGCACGTACTCACAACGCCTGGCAAGACAAGCCGGTCGACGACGCGCAATTGCACCAGCTCTACGAACTGATGAAATGGGGACCGACCTCGGCCAATTGCTCGCCGGCGCGACTGGTATTCGTCAAGAGCGCGGGGCAGAAGGAAAAGCTGGTGGCCTGCATGAGCCCCGGCAACCAAGACAAGACGCGCGCGGCACCTGTGACCGTCATTATCGGCATGGACCTGGAGTTCTATGAGAAGCTCGGCTTCTTGTTCCCGCATGCGGATGCGCGCTCCTGGTTCGCCGACAAGCCCGCCCACATCGAAGCGACGGCGCTGCGCAATGCTTCGTTGCAGGGCGGCTACCTGATCCTGGCAGCGCGTGCACTCGGGCTCGACTGCGGCCCGATGACGGGCTTCGATGCCGAGCGCATCAACCAGGAGTTTTTTGCGGGAACGCCGGTCAAGGTGAATTTCGTCTGCAGCCTCGGTTACGGCATGCCCGAGAAGCTGCATCCGCGCGGGCCGCGTCTGCCTTTCGACGAGGCCTGCCGTATCGTCTGAACCGATCTCAGGACGGCTGGCCGTCGAGCAGTGTCACCAGCGCTTGCAGCGCGTCGGACTCGTCCTGTTCCAACGCCAGCGCACGCAGGGCGATGTCGCGCGCGACGCCACGCAAGCGCCATTCGATTTCGCGCACGACCACGACCGCTTCGAACAGGACATCGACCCGGTTCGCGGAAAACAGGTCCGGCGCGTGATCAGGGCAGGCGTCCAGCCCGGCACTGGTCAGCGCCCGCGCCGCGCCCTGGATGCGCAGGATGGCGGCTGCCACAACCTGGCGTGCCGGAGCCGAATGCAGGTTGCTGCCTTCACGCAGCACTTGCGCCGCTTCCAGCGCTTGGTTGATACGCGCGTACAGGGTGCGCACCGTGTACGCTTCCTCGCCGGAGAAGCTGGGCGCGGCCGCCGCTTCCCTGGCTGCGACCTGTTGCCACGCCGACGACACGGCCGATACCAGTTGATGTGGGTGTTCACCGGGGACGATCTTCAAGGCCAGTTCGGCGCGCTTCAGCGGCTGGTCCTTGCTGAGAAAGACGCCGGAAATCATTTCCGCCACCGCCACAACCTGGCCCTCCATGCTGATGGCTTTGCCGGCGCTGCCGCGCGGGTAGCCGCCGCCGTCGAGCCGTTCGTGGTGTTCGAACACCGCGCGCGCTACGGTCGCCGGATAGTTTTCCAGGCCCTCGATCAGCATCTGTCCGATGCGCGGATGCACGACCACGTGACGCCATTCGTGCGGATACAGCCGACGCCCCGAGTGCAGGTATTCGGGATCGATGTACAGCTCGCCGATATCGTGCAACAGCCCGGCCAGCGCCACGTTCATCTGGTCGCCGACGCCCAGGCCGCATTTCTTCGCCAGAGCGATCGAGATCAGGCTCACCAGCACGCCGTGCTGCAAGGCGTGGGCGCCGCCGTCCTGCACGATGGTCAGCATCGTGCTCATCGCGCTGCCGAAGCGCGCGTCCGACAGCAGGCGGATTGGGGAACTGCCACCCTGATCGTGGTCCAGCAGGGCCTTCACCGGCTCCACCGTCTCGGCCACGCGTTTGGCTTCAGTCACGATGGCGTCGGGGTCGATGCCGCCCTCGACGGCAATGCTGGATTCGAAGGGCTTGGAAAGCTGGCGCGCCATCAGCCGCTCCTGCAGCTTGCGCGAGACAGTCGTGCCCTTGGCTACCAGCTTCATGCCGCGCGCATCAAAGATGTCTTCGGTCGCCTTGATGTCGCGCTGTTCGGAGAGCCGCATCACCTTGTCGAGGTAGTACCGGTTAACCGAATTGAGCGTGTGTTCTTCCGCCATCTGCATAACCTCCGAGAGTGTACGACAATGTTGCGTACAGGAAAGAATTGCACATTCTGCACGTCTGTCCGTAGCACGTAAAGCCCGGAGATAACAAAGCGCTATAACGCGAATGCGCGCCGCCAACTGCTATTGCAGCGTGACCAGGATCCCGTGCGGTCCTACCGAGGTCTCCGCCTGCCCGCGTACGCTGCGCAAGATGTGCAGCGCCAGGGCCCCCAGACCGACAAAGAGCGGAGCGGCGCCGATGAGTGCCAGAAAAATTCCGATCAGGTTTTCCATGTTCTTCTCCCGTTCGCGCGCGTTATCGCGCTGCCTCTCTGGGTGGGGGACGGCGAACTGCAGTTCCATTCTTCTTCGCCCGGCCCTGCATGGCAGCGTTGGAACTTTGTCATCGCGCTCGTTACTCATCGAGCGAGTGCGCAGACGAAGGGATCTGACGCAACGATGGCAGAGAGGAATCAGGAATGTCTATAAATACGAAGCTACCCGTTACCTGGCAGGACTACGCGAACCTGTGGGGCAATGACCCGCGCTACCGGCAGCAGTACGAGACCATCAAGCCGACGCTGATCGCGCTCGGCATCACGCCGCAGGACATCGATAATCCGCCCGCGGGAAACGATAAGAACCCCCCGACGCCGAACAGCCTGTACACGGTCGGCGGCGACGATGACAGCAACTGGACGCCCTTGCCGGGCAACGACAGTACGCTGGGGCCGGGCTTGCCGCCGCAGGCGGAGAAGTACCGCGAAATCATCGAACAGGTTTCGCGCATCACCGGCGTTCCGGCCAGCCTGCTGGCGGCGAAGATCCACGCCGAATCGCGCTGGGATGCCGGTGCTGCGACCAACAACCCCGGCGGCGATGCCGACACCGGGCTGATGCAGATCGGTGACGACGAGTTTCGCGCGATGCAGGGCAAGCACCCGGAACTGCAGGGCCTGAGCAAGAACGACCCGTTTGCCAACATCCTGGCCGGTGCGTTCTACCTGCTGGAGATGCGGGAAAAAATGATCGAGAAATATGGTCGCAGCGACTGGGAAATTGCGCTGCGTGCCTACAACTCCGGCGAGAACGGTGTCAATCCGAACGACTTGAGCAGCCTGCCCGCAGGCACCGGTACGGCCCAGCATGTCCAGTGGGTGATGGATTTCTGGCGCAACATCGAAGAGGGCGGCACGCTGCCGCCGTAACCCACGCAAAACAAATTGTGGATGTCTGCGGCTTTGGCCGGCGCGCTGCCGCGTT
>DATBUE010000149.1:0-5362 GCA_036516375.1 Noviherbaspirillum sp.
ACTCCCCGTGCCCACACTTCCACCTGCTCTGGCCGGTATCCGGGCTGGCAAGTCGAACCGGTCGGCCTTCCCATGCGCATGAAGCGCACAGTGGCGTGGTGGACCGGCTGTCACCGTTCGGTGACGCTTGCTTACCGTTGCGGGGGCAGCACACGTTGGCTACGGAAGATTTCCGAAAGCGCCGTGTTTCCCGTTTAACTGCGCGCATGAACATGCGCGCGGGCACCAGAGCGGGTGCGATTGTAAGCGCCCGCTTTGCCTTTGGGCAATGCGCGTTATGCGTATGCGCCCGACTGAAAGACCATGCGAACCATGCGTGTCTCACGCCGCATGCGGCGCGATACACGAGGGGAACATGCGCTAGAACGTATAACGCACGCTGGCCTTCAGTTGCCGGCCCGGGTCGGGGTAGATGCCGCCCTGGCAGGCGAAGGCATTGGTGAAGTAGTCGCGATCGGTGAGGTTGCTGCCTGCAACGGCGAATTCCCAAGGGCCGGTGCGGTAGGCGTAGCGTGCATCCAGCACCGTGTAGGACGGCATGCGCACGCAGGTGTTGCTGACGTCGCTCCCGTAGCGCTGCGAGTCCACCCATTGCAGTCCGACGAAGGCGCTGTGCGCATTCCCCGGCAACCATTGCAGCCGCAACGAAGCGCTGTTGCGCGGCACCAGCAACATCTCGTTGCCGGCATAGGGGCCGCCCCGGAAGCGCGCCTTCACGTGCTGAGCATTGGCCGACAGCAGTACGTCCTTGTGCACGCGCAGACTGGCTTCGATTTCCAGGCCGCGTCGCGAGGTCGGGTCGAGGTTGACGTTCGCTCCGAACAAACCCACGCTCGGGTCGTAGAACACTTCGTTACGCAGCTTGTGCTGGAAGGCGCGCACGGTCACGCTACGTCCGGCCGTGCCCCAGGTCGTACCCAGCTCGAGGTCATTCGATGTCTGCGGCTGCAGCGGCTGGTTGAACACGGGCGTACTGGCGTTATCGTCCGCATTCGGCAGGCGATAGCTGCGTCCGGCCTTGGCGAAGACTTCCAGCGCAGGTGCGAGGGCATAGCTGCCCTGCAGATCCCAGGCATTGAGCGAGCGAGTGACGCGATACGAGGGGATGCCGCCGAAGTCCGACTCCTGACGGAATTTCTCGTGGCGCGCACCGGCTGCCAGCCGCGCTTGTCCGATCCGGAGTTCTTCGCGCAGGTAAAACGCACGGGCGCGCTGCAAGTTGTCGCTACCCCAGCTGGCTTCACGTTCCCAATGTGTGAAGTCGAGGCCGGCGACCAGTTCACTGCGTACGCCATTCGACTCAGCGCGGTGGCGAACACGTGGCGAGAACTGCGTAGTACGGCTATCAGCCTGCATCGTGCCGCCGCCGAATCCGGAGATTGTCGATCGGTCCCTCTGCGAAATTTCGGCCGCAAGATCGAAAGCACCTAGCTTGTGCTCGGCGAACAGCGTGTACCGGTCCGTGTCGTAGGAACCGAAGTCATTCGGCGTCAGTGTTTGACGCGGATTCTGCAGGAACTGCGCAAGGCTGAGCGAGCCCGGGAAACGCGCATCCTGACGCGCGACATCGACGCGTAAACCAAGACGCGAACGCTCGCTCGCCCATTGCAGGCCGCCGCTGAAATTTCCCTGCCGGATGTCGTTGTTGTCGCGATAGTTGTCGGCGCGCTGTGAACCCGCGCTGGCGTCCAGCGAGAAGCCATTCCAGCCATGCTCCACCGAAGCGCGCGCTTCGCGGTGACCGAAGGAGCCGGCCTCAGCCGTCACGCTGCCGTGTGTGCCCTTTTGCGCGCCGCGCTTGGTCACGATCTGAATCGTGCCGCCGGTTGCGCCCTCACCGTACAGCACGCTGCTGCCACCGCGCACGATCTCGATACGCTCCACGCTGTCGATAGGAATCGAGGACAGCAAGGCGGGGGCTTGCTCGTTTTCCGACAGGCGGATGCCGTCGACCAGGATGACCAGGTTCTGGTCGCTGGTGCCGCCGAAGCCGCGCAGGTCGAGCGAGTAATCCTGGGTGCCGGAGAAGTTCAGGCGGGCCGGCACGCCGGCGAGGCGCCGCACTGCTTCATTGACGTTGTTGATGCCGGCTTCACGGATTTCTTCGGCACTGATCACGCTTGCACCGATTGGTGCAGGCGGCGCGTCGCTGGCAAAGCGGTTCGCACTGACGATGACCGGGGCGAGCGTCGTGGTCTGCCCTTGCTGCGCGTAGGCGGGAATGGAAGACAGAGTAGAAAAAAGACTGGATACGGCCAAGGCCAGCACGAGCGGCCGGGCAGCCGGTGCGGTGATTGCGACAGTTGGATTCATGAGACTGGAAACGGATGAATGCTCCCAACCTGCCTCCCCGCAGGATGGGATCAACAGAAGATGCGGGCATGGTTCCGGGGACGACAATCCGTCACTGGAGCGCATGCCGAGTCTTCCACCTGTCTTGGCCGGTATCCGGGCTGGCAAGTCGAACCGGTCCGCCTTCCCGTGCTTGCGCACAGTGGCTGTGGGATCGGATGTCGCCGGGGGCGACGCTTGCTTACCGTTGCGGGGGCAGCACACGTTGGCTCAGGTGAATTTCCGAGAGCCTCGTGTTTCCCGTTTAACTGCGCGCATGGACATGCGCGCGGGCACCAAAACGGCGCCATTGTAGTGCTTGTGCGGCGGACCCGCCGGGGGCCTTAGCAGGCTGTTGAAAAACGTAGCGAGCAGGCCGAGATCGGGGCCGAGGAGCGCACGCGTACGAATGGTACGCAGAGCACCGCAGGTCCCGAGATCGGGTTGCGCAGTAGTTTTTCAACAGCCTGTTAGCGCTCAAGGATGGTCAGCGAGCCATAATCCGGTGCGATCGATTCGGGACTGGCTGCCAGTGCCGCTGCCTGCGCCAGCGAGGAACAGCGACTTAACGCACGCAACAGCCGGATGGTGCCGGCATGGCAGACCACGACGGCCTGCGCGATGTGCCGCACATCGTCAAGGAACGCTGCCACACGCGCAGCAGCCTGCAGCACGCTTTCTCCCCCACCCGGACGATAGCCGGTCACGTCCGCTGCCCAGGCATCGACCTCGGACGCGGGAATCTCATTCCATGCCCGCCCTTCCCAGGCACCGAAATGCAGTTCGGCCAGGCGCGCATCGCATTGCACAGTCGGACTGCCGAGCTCGACGGCAAGCCGGTCGGCAAGCAGAGAGCAACGACGCAAGGGACTCGAGTAGACCGGCACGCCGCGCGGCAGAACAGGTGTCAGGGCGGCTGCGGCGTGTTCGATATCCGGCGGCGCGACATCGAGGTCGGTGCTGCCATAGCAAACGCCGGAGGCAATGCGCGCACGCGGATGACGGACCAGGTAAAGGCGCACGGCGCGTCAGGACAAGCTCGCAAGCAGCGCCAGGTAGCACGCTACTTCCGACACCTGCTGTACCGCGCCCAGGCAATCACCGGTGTAGCCACCGATGCGGCGCACGAATTTGCGGGCAAGCCAGGCGCTCATCAGAACCGCCGCGCCGCAGCCCGCTGCCAGTGCTGCCGGCTGCAACGCGCCGATCATGAGCAGCACGGCGGCCACCACGACGACCGTCAGCAATGCAATCAGGAACTCGCTGCCCTGCATGCGCTGCGCCAGCGGCTTGGCCTTGCCGTGGCCCTTCGCGTAATCGAGGCGCCAGATCAACGCAGTGGCGCACAGGCGCGAGAGCGGATGTGCAAGCAGCAAGGCGGCAATGACCACGGGACCGGGCAACGCCGCCAGCGCGGCCACCTTGGTTGCCAGCAGCAAGCCGATGCCAATCGCGCCATAAGCTCCGATGCGCGAGTCGCTCATGATCTCGAGCACGCGTTCGCGCGTACTGCCGCCGCCCATGCCATCGCAGGTGTCGGCAAAGCCGTCTTCGTGAAAAGCGCCGGTCAGGTAGATGGAGGCGGCGACGGAAAGCAGTATCGCCACCGTGTGCGGCAGCAGCAGCGCGGCCAGCAGATAGACTCCGGCCGCCGCGCTGCCCACGAGGAGGCCGACGGCGGGGAAATACCTGCTCGCATGCTGCAGCCACGCCGCCTCGAAGCCGACCCAGGCCGGGATCGGCAGGCGGGTGAAGAACTGCTGGGCGATGAAATACAGGCGCAACTGGAACACCAGGCGTGCAGCGATTCCTTGCGGCGGACGCTCCGGCAGCACCGGCATGTCAAGCGCCCTCGCCGCGGTCGCTGTCGTCGCTTTCTTGTCTGTCGCTGACCTTGGCCGACTCGAAGGTGGCCATTTCGTTCAGGAAGTTCACTGCGGCATGCAGCAGCGGCAAGGCGAGCGCGCACGCGCTGCCCTCGCCCAGGCGCAAACCGAGGTTCAGCAAGGGCTGCGCTGCGAGCACCTCCAGCATCTGTCGGTGGCCGCGTTCATTGGAGCAATGCGCAAACACGCAATAGTCAAGGATGGCAGGCTGCAGGCGCGCGGCCACCAGCAAGGCGGCGGTGACGATGAACCCGTCGATCAGCAGCACCATGCGACGCTCTGCCGCCGCCAGCATGGCGCCGGTCATCATCGCAATTTCGAAGCCGCCGAAGGTGGCGAGCACGTCCAGTGGCGCATCCACGCCCGCGTGCAGGACGATAGCTCGTTGCAGCACCTGCGTCTTGTGGGCCACGCCCTGTTCCGACAAGCCGGCGCCGGCACCCACGCAATTGGCCAGCGGCACGCCGGTCAACTTGTGCATCAGCGCGGCGGCGGCACTGGTGTTGCCGATGCCCATCTCGCCGAAGCCGATCACATTTCCTTCCATCTGCGCGACCAGCTCGGCGCCGTGCTGCATCGCCAGCGCACACTCCTCGGCACGCATGGCTGCCTCACGCACGAAGTTGCGCGTGCCATGGCCGACCTTGCGGTCGACCAAGGCCGGAAGCGGACCGAAGTCATGGTTGACGCCGGCATCGATGACGCGCAAGGCGCAACCGGCCTGCCGCGCGAAGACATTGATCGCCGCGCCGCCTGCAAGAAAGTTCTCGACCATCTGCCAAGTCACGCTTTGCGGAAAGGCGGAGACGCCTTCGTTCACCACGCCATGGTCGGCGGCGAACACGAGGATTTCGGGATGTTGCAGACGCGGCTCGGTGCTGCGCTGGATCAGACCGATTCTGTGCGCCAGCGTCTCCAGCGCGCCCAGGCTGCCGTGAGGCTTGGTCTTGTTGTTGATGGCCTGGTCGAGTAACGCCGACAGGGCAGGATCGGCAACGGGGAGAATCCGGGGAAGGCGCATGAGCGGGGAAGATGGAAATCGAATCGCGCGTCCGGCAGGCGACGCAAGCGCGCGATTCTACCAACGTCCTCCCCGCGCTCGGATCAGAAGCGGCCGCGCACGCCGACCACCAGGCTGCGACCGG
>DATBUE010000150.1:0-5147 GCA_036516375.1 Noviherbaspirillum sp.
CGCTTCGATGTCTCCCTGGAAATCGAGCCGAACGTGCTCTGATCGGTGGTCGATTGCCTGCAAGAACGCCCGATGCAGTGCATCGGGCGTTCTTGTATCTGCCGCTACGCTCGCCGGAGCTCCGCTGCGCTAGAGCTGATGCAACGCATCCTCAGGACTGGACGAAAACAAAAAAGGGATGCCGAAGCATCCCTTTTTCAACACCCGTGCCGTTTAGCCTTGCGGCTTCTCACGGTTGTCCGGTTCGGTGCCTTGAGCAGGCTGCTCCGATTCCTCGGCAGCAGGCTGAGGCGCCTCGTCGAGTGCTGGCGCTACCGGCTTGTGCTCGCTTGCATCGTCGGCAGGCACTTGCTCGGCAACCAGTCCGGCCGACTGTGGCTCCACTGCGGGCTGCTGCTGGGCAGGCACAGGCTCTATCGTCTGCTCGGGCTGAGCGTCTGCTGCCTGCTCAGCGACGGGCTGCTCCGGCTGCGTGTCCACGACCGGCTCGCTGGCGACGATCTCAGGGCTCGCCAGCGGTTGCTCCGCTGCGGCCTTGGCTTCGGCTTCAGCTGCCTCCTTGGCCAGGCGCTCGGCTTCGCGTTGACGGCGACGAACCTCGCGCGGATCGTTCGGTGCGCGGCCGCTCGGCGTCAGCGTCGGGGTGGCAGCCAGTGTCGCTTCGGGCTTCTCGACAATAGGCTCCGGGACGGGCTGGGGCGCTGCTTCCGGCTGGGCGACCTGCGCTACCTCTTGCGGCGCTTCCTCGGCCGGCTGTACCGGAATATCGGTCGGCGCCTCGGCTGGTGCAGGTTCTTCGCTGGCTTTGCGCTCGTCGATGCCTTCGCTCGCAGCAGGCTGGGCGACTGGCGCGTGTTCGACGATCGTAGCGACGCCTTCGCTGCTGGTCTGGATTACCGTGTCTTCGGCCAGCGTCGCCTGGGGCGCGGCTTCGGTGTCGGCGGTGTTCGCGGCCAGGGCGGCGGCAGTAGCGGCGATGGCGATTTCCTCGGTCTTCACCGGGGCATTGCTCTCGTCGGCGTCTTCGATTTCGTTGCCGTTGGCATCGCGCTGGCGTTCGCGACGGTTGCTGCGACGACGCTGACCACGGGAGCGACGACGTGGTCGCTCGCTGTCGTTGCCTTCCGCGCCTTCGTTGGCTTCCTGAGCATCTTCGGTCTCGCCGATTTCCAGGGCCTGCTGCAGCAGTTCATCCGCAGGCGCTGCCTGCTGTTCGGCGCGCGGCTTGCGCTCTTCGCGCGGGGCGCGTGGCTCGCGGGGCTGGCGCTCGGCCTGCTCCTCCTGCGCTACTGTCGGTGCTTCGTCGATCGGAGCGCGCAGTTCACGCTTGCGCTCTTCGCGGGGCTTGCGCTCTTCGCGCGGAGCACGCTCGCGACGTGGCTGGGCTTCAGCGGCCTCTGCCTGCTCGCGGGGCTTGCGCTCCTCGCGCGGCGGGCGTGGCTGGCGCTCTTCACGCGGCTGACGTTCTTCGCGAGCCTGGCGCTCCTCGCGGGGTTGCCGTTCTTCGCGCGGCTGACGCTCTTCACGCGGCTTGCGCTCCTCGTCACGCCCATTGCGGGAATCGCGGCGGCGATTCTGTTGACGGCCGCTGCGGCGCTCGTCGTTGCGCTGCGGACGGGCGGATGCCGGCTTCTTCTCTACTTGCGCTGCGGCCTGGGGCTCTTCGGCCTTGCCCGCGAACAGACCAACCAGCGATTTGATCAGGCCCTTGAACAGGCTTGGTTCCTGCGCGGGCGTAGCCACGGGCGCTTCCGCAGGTGCCGGAGCGGCGCTGGTGGCGGGTGCGCTACGCTGCGGTGCGGTCTTGACCGCGGCCTCCTGGCGAACCAGGGTGCGAGTCGAACTGACCGGCTGGACTTCTTCGGCCTCGCTCTGGCTCATCTCGTAGCTGGCCTGGCCGGCGATGATCTCCGGGCTGTCGTCACGCAGGCGCTGAACTTCGAAGTGCGGCGTTTCCAGGTGGTCGTCCGGCAGGATGAAGATGCGCGCGCGGGTGCGCAGTTCGATCTTGGTGATGGCGTTGCGCTTTTCATTGAGCAGGAACGCCGCGACCTGGAAGGGCACGCGGGCGCGGACTTCGGCGGTGCGATCCTTGAGGGCCTCTTCTTCGATCAGGCGCAGGATCGCCAGTGACAGCGATTCGACGTCGCGGATGATGCCCTGGCCGTTACAGCGCGGGCAGACGATGCCGCTGGTTTCGCCCAGGGAAGGGCGCAGGCGCTGGCGGGACATTTCCAGCAGGCCGAAACGCGAAATGCGGCCGACCTGAATGCGCGCGCGGTCGGCTTCCAACGCTTCGCGCATCTTTTCTTCGACGGCGCGCTGGTTCTTGGCCGGGGTCATGTCGATGAAGTCGATCACGATCAAACCGCCGATGTCGCGCAGGCGCAGCTGGCGGGCGATTTCCTCGGCCGCTTCCAGGTTGGTCTGCAGTGCGGTCTCTTCGATGTCGCCGCCTTTGGTGGCGCGCGCCGAGTTGATGTCGATGGACACCAGGGCTTCGGTCGGGTCGATGACGATGGAGCCGCCGGAAGGCAGTTTCACTTCACGCTGGAAGGCCGTTTCGATCTGGCTTTCGATCTGGAAGCGGTTGAACAGCGGCACGCTGTCTTCGTACAGCTTGATCTTGCTGGCGTACTGCGGCATCACCTGCTGGATGAAGCTCAGCGCCTCGTCCTGCGCCTCGACGCTGTCGATCAGCACTTCGCCGATGTCCTGGCGCAGGTAGTCGCGGATGGCGCGAATGATGACGTTGGATTCCTGATAGATCAGGAATGGCGCGGCGCGATCCTGGGAGGCGTCTTTCACCGCGGTCCAGAGCTGCAGCAGGTAGTCGAGATCGCACTGCAGTTCTTCGCTGGAGCGGCCCAGGCCGGCGGTGCGCACGATGAGGCCCATGTCGGCTGGAATATTCAGGCCATTGAGCGCTTCGCGCAGCTCATTGCGCTCTTCGCCCTCGATGCGGCGCGAAATGCCGCCAGCGCGCGGATTGTTCGGCATCAGCACCAGATAACGGCCGGCGAGGCTGATGAAGGTGGTCAGGGCCGCACCCTTGTTGCCACGTTCTTCCTTTTCGACCTGGACGATGACTTCCTGGCCTTCGCGCAGCACATCCTTGATGTTTACGCGGCCTTCAGGCGACTTGCTGAAGTACTCGCGGGAGATTTCCTTGAGGGGGAGGAAGCCGTGCCGTTCGGCACCGAAGTCAACGAAGGCGGCTTCGAGACTGGGCTCGACGCGGGTGATCTTGCCCTTGTAGATGTTGGCTTTTTTCTGTTCGCGGGCACCGGATTCGATGTCCAGATCAAACAGGCGTTGGCCGTCGACCAGTGCGACACGCAACTCTTCGGGCTGAGTTGCGTTAATTAGCATTCTTTTCATGTAGTACCGTCGGTTTCCGTGGCATCCGGAAACGGCGTTCGGCACACACGACTCTCGCGGTCGGTGTCAGGTGAGTCAGGAATGGTTGTAAGGCACTCCAGTGTCCAGCGATGTGCGGCCAAATGGGCCGGCGTCGCGACGACGTCTCCTGCTTGCTGTCGGAACAGAAGCAATGGTTCGGGAGGAGGAATCAGGCATCGGTAGCGGACGGAATGGAGCGTCTGTGAAAGCCTTTGCTACGCAATCCGATGCTGTGCATCTCCACCCAACACGCATACTTTGAAAATCGGGTGCCGCTCGCAGAATCCGGGGAGCGGGTTGTTATCGCGATTCCCCAGTGGGGGCACGCATCATGTCTTCAAGGCTTGTTTCGCAACTTCACCGCTACTTGAGGGAAGCTCCGTCGGACGGCCTCACGTCCTCGAACATTTTTGCCAGTCAGGGCGGGCGTATCATTGGCCTCCCGTGACCTGGCCGCTTTTGGCGGCGTTCGCGACTATAACAGCAATGTTTAAGTGCTTCAATTCCATGAAAATTGGTATGATGCCGCGATGACCAATACCCCCTCCCAGACCTCCGGTGTGCAAATACTCGAGGTCGCGCCGGAACTTGCCGGCCAGCGCATCGACAACTTCCTTCGTACCCAGCTCAGAGGCGTTCCCAAGACGCTGATCTACCGCATCCTGCGCAAAGGCGAGGTGCGGGTGAACAAGGGGCGGATCAAACCCGAGTACAAGCTGCAGGCCGGCGATCTCGTGCGCGTGCCGCCGTTGCGCCTGGCCGAGCGAGACGAGCCCGAGCCGCTGGCCCAGGGGCTGCTGGAGCGGCTGGAGAGTGCCATCGTCTACGAGGACAAGGCGCTCATCGTGCTGAACAAGCCGGCCGGCATCGCCGTGCACGGCGGCAGCGGGCTGTCCTATGGCGTGATCGAGGCGTTGCGCCAGCTCCGCCCGGACGCCAAGGAGCTTGAACTGGTCCATCGCCTCGATCGGGATACGTCCGGCCTGCTGATGGTCGCCAAGAAGCGCAGCATGCTGCGCCATTTGCATCAGGCGCTTCGTGGCGACGGTGTGGACAAGCGTTACATGGCGCTGGTGCGCGGCCGCTGGGATACCTCGAAGAAGCAGGTCAGTGCGCCGCTTCTGAAGAATACCCTGCGTTCCGGAGAGCGCATGGTCGAAGTGACCGAGGACGGCAAAGAGGCGCTGACGCTGTTTCGTGTGCTGCGTCGTTTCGGTGATTTCGCGACGCTGGTCGAGGCCAAGCCGGTGACCGGGCGTACACACCAGATTCGTGTGCATGCACGCCATGCGGGGCACAGTATCGCCGGGGACAGCAAGTATGGTGACGAGGACTTCACTCGCGAGGTTCGCGAGTTGGGTGGCAAACGTCTGTTTCTGCATGCCTATGCGCTGAAGGTGCCCCTGCCGGATGGCGGGGAGCTGTCGCTGGAGGCACCGGTCGACGAGGTGTGGGCTCGCACGCTGGAGCGTCTCGGTGAGTAACTACAAGGTTCTGATATTCGATTGGGATGGCACCTTGGTCGATTCGATCGGGCGTATCGTCGAATCGATCCATGTTGCAGCTCGGTCCTGTGGCCTGCCGCAAGTCGACGACACGGCGGTCAAGGGCATCATCGGGCTGGCGCTACCTGAGGCCGTCGAGGTGCTGTACCCGGGACAGGTCGATGCGGCGCGGGTCGAGGCGTTTCGCCACCATTACGGTGAACATTACCTGGGGTTGGAAGCTCAGCCTTCCATGCCGTA
>DATBUE010000151.1:0-8180 GCA_036516375.1 Noviherbaspirillum sp.
CTTCGAGGTCCTTGACGGTCTTGATCTCGGGCTTGTCGGTGACGACTGCGCCGAAGTAATCGAACACGTTGAAGAGGTAGGAAATCTTCACGCCCTTGTTGCTGCCAACGGCTACCGACAGCAGCGCGGCGCTGCCGCCGACCTTGAATTCACCGGAGTTGAACTGGGCGATGTAGGAGTCGGGCGTGCGCTCGACGAAGTTGATGTCAATGCCGTTCTTCTGGTCGAACTTCTGCTGCTTGATGACCGGAGTCAGGAAGCCGCCCAACGAAGGCTGGCCGAACACGACCATGTCGATCTTGGTAACACCTTGTGCAGCAGCCGTGGCCGAAATGCCAAGACCGATCGCAGTGGACAAAAGGGTGCGGACGAGTTTGTTCATGAAGGTCTCCTGGTTGGTGGACGCGCTTTTTGCGCTCATTGTTTTAGCGGCGGCGCGCTTGATGCGGTGCAGCTACCCTTTTGTGGGGTTCGCTTGGAGTATGAACACGACATATCGGGCGAACAATCGAGATATAGTCACACCGCGTTAGAAAAACTCACGCATCCTGAACTGCTCGCGCCAGCAGCGCAGGTAGCTGCACCACGCCGGGGTCACGGTTATACTGCCCCGTTCGAAATTGACGCGACTCTCTGCGGAAACCCGATGAGAAGACTTCCGCCCCTCAATGCTCTCAAGGCCTTCGAATCCTCCGCGCGTCTGGTAAGTTTCACCAAGGCCGGACAGGAACTGAATGTCACGCACGGTGCGATCAGTCGCCAGGTTGCACTTCTTGAAAGCTGGCTCGGCGTGGTGTTGTTCCAGCGCTCCAAATCGCACCTGGAACTGACCGAAGCAGGCAAGAAGTTCTACGACGAAGTCAGTGCCGCGCTCGACCGCATCGCGCTGGCCGCGCTGCATCTGACCCAGAGCTCGGACCAGGCCGAACTGACCATCAGCGCACCGCCCACGTTCACACTACGCTGGCTGATCCCGCGCCTGTCGACCTTCCAGCGAAATCATCTCGGCATCAACGTCAAGCTCTCCGCTTCGCTGGCGCCGGTCGACTTCACGCGCGAGAGTTCGGTGATTGCGATCCGCGGCGCGGCACAGCCCTTGCCGGGCATTCCCTCGCGCGCTTTCCTGACCGAGAAGATCATGCCGGTCTGTCATCCGGACTTGCTGGAAAAGCATCCGTTGCGCGAGCCGCAGGATTTGCGCAACTACACGCTGCTCAATTACGCCACCGCGCCCTACTCCTGGCAGGAATGGCTGCAGGCAGTGGATGCCACCCACCTGAAGCCGGCCGGCGAACTGCACTTCGAGCAGATGTATTTCACGCTGCAGGCAGCGCTGGAAGGCTTGGGCGTGGCGCTGATCCCCTACTTCCTGGTGGCCGACGACATCGCGGCCGAGCGCCTGTGCACTCCCTTCGGCACGCTCGGTGTGCGCAAGCGGCACTACTACGCCAACAGCAACCCGACCGTGCAGGTTACGCCGGGACAGCAGGCTTTCCTGAACTGGCTGGAGCAGGAAGGGCGCAGCACGATGCAGTTGTGCGACCAGTTGATGGGGGAAGACAGTCGCGCCAGGTAATGACATCTCATCAGTCCGTTGCCCCGTACGCGCGCAGCAATTCTTCCGCCTCTTTATTCTTGTAGGCCACAGCCAACGAGAGCGCAGTTCGTTTATACACCGCTTGATTGATATTGAACGCATCCCCCATCTCAGCCCCCTTGTCCAGCATTTTTTTCAACAGTTCGATATCCCCTTTTCTGGCCGCGACATTGAGCGCTGTCGTCCCGTACTGAACCCTGCTCGGATTACAGCCCTTATCAAGCAACAAATCCACCGTCTCTGCATTTCCTTCGTAGACAGCGCTCTGAAGAGCCTCATCCAAAATACCGATATCGATATCTTCCAGCGCCAGCATGGCCTTAAGCTGCACCGAGTCATTTTGGGAGACGGCGTCCAACAAGAACTCTCTAGATGCCCCCTCAAACGCCTCCTTGATCCGCACTGGAGGGTAGGTGCCGCCGCGCTTGTTGGTGTTTCTTAGAGACCAAGTAGTAGAAATCCAATGAGGCTTTCTGTCCACGTACTCTTCGAGGGAGGAGGGTAAGGAAAACGCGGGCGTTCCCGGTTTGGCATTATGCTTTTCCAACAGCTTCTTTATTTCCCCGTGGTTTCCCGCCATGTCAAGCGCGGCAGCCCCGGTCCGGTGGCGGACACTGGCATCTGCGCCTTTCTCCAGCAACAGGGCAACCACGTCGCGGTTCGATGCCTGCACGGCTCGCATGAGCGGCGTTGTGCCAAACGCGTTCAGCTTGTTGACGTCGGCCCCAGCCTCCAGCAACGCCTTCATGATTTCAATCTTGCCGCCATATGCTGCTTGATGAAGGGCGGTGCCGTACTGATCCATGGCGTCCACGGAAGCGCCTTTCTTCAGCAAGGTCTGGACGTCGTCCACTTTTCCGTCATAAGCGGCATGGTGAAGAGCTGTGCGCTCCGCCTCATCAGGAATATCGGGATCTGCGCCTTTATCCAGCAACGCCGCCATTGCCTTTGTGCAGCCATAAATTAGGGCGGTGACAAGAGGTGTTTGTCCGCGAAAGGCGCGAACATTGACATCGGTACCCTGAGCCACCAATGCCTCAATCCCAATCAGACTGTTTTGATATACGGCAAGAGTGAGCAGTTCGCCACGGTTGCTGTTTTCCTTGCTGGCGCGGGATTCCAGCATGGCCTTGACTATCGCACCTTCTTTATCGTACCCAAGCGCTTTTTCAAACGCCGATTGTTCTCGGCCAATACCGAGTGCAAGGTGCGGATTCGCGCCCGCATCCAGCAGCGCGTTAACCAGTTCAAGCTTGCGGGAAGGCTCGATCTCGCTAGAGACGGCTTCGGCAAGCGGTGTCGTCATCGCCGTGAAGTCAGAGAAGACGCTGTTCGGATTGAAACCCAGGGAAAGCAGTGACTTCACAACGTCGATTTCGCCTTTCGCCGCTTTGTCGCACAGGTATTTTTCGCGGGGTAATTTTTTGGCGAAATCTTCATGCTCGAACAAGCTCTCAATCCTGGCTTGGTCGTTCTGGGCGAACGCTTCATCCAAATGCCGCACGCACTCCTTCTGGTAGATCAGGTGGGGCGCACAAGAAGAGCGCCAGGTATCGTGGAATACAGGAGCGTCCGCAATCTCTTTGAGATCGGGCCTTTTTTTCAAAAATTCTTCATATGTCATCAGGACGGGAAAAGAATGCTTTTTCGGTTGCGAGGCGGAAGCGGAAAGCAACCTTTGCGCCGTGCTCTCAGCGGAGCCCCTACGCCCAGGCGGAATTCCCGGCGCCTGGGGATGTGCGGCGGGCGTTGCTCCGTTCGAAAAAGATGTTCCGCTCCCCTGCTGCTGGGGAGCAGAGGAAGGCAAGGGCGCTGTGGGCTCGACGAACCTCGGGAGGGGAGAATTTTTCGGAAACATGTTTTGGCAAAAACCTGAAAGAAAGACATGCTCCTTATGTGGTAATTGCCTGCCAACTGGTTCCTTGAAGCCGACCGCCTGTGCCCCCCTTCGGTACGCTCGGTGTGCGCAAGCGGCACTACTACGCCAACAGCAACCTGACGGTGCAGGTCACGCCGGGGCAACAGGCGTTTCTGAATTGGCTGGAGCAGGAAGGACGCAGCACGATGCAGTTGTGCGACCAGTTGATGGGGGAGGGGTGAACGCGGGGTTGCGCAAAGCACTGCTTTGCGCCGCGTGAACCGGAGCAGCTTGCAAGCTGCGAGGTGGGTGGTTGATAGGCGATGGCCCGCTCCTTCCCCCTCTCAGGGGGATGAACGCGGGGTTTCGCAAAGCACCGCTTTGCGCCGCGTGAATCCGAGCGGCTTGCAAGGCGCGAGGTGGAAGGTTGGGATGGGGGTGGTGAGCTCGAATAGGCGACAACGCTAATTTGAACTCACCACCCCCACCCTAACCCTCCCCCTGCAAGGGGGAGGGAACGCGATAGCCTTAGGTTTTATTTCCAAGGCTCGGGCGCAAAAGCCCCTCAATGCTTCTTCTTCATCTCCGCAGCCGTATTCACCATCGAATGCAGGCTACGCGCGTAATCAATCGCACCCAGATCATCCATCCGCGGCGCCACGCGCAGATACTCCTTCAGCCCCAGGATCGCCGGACGCGGACGCGACAGCAGAAGCTGGCAGAAGCGTTCCACTTCCTCATTGAGCTTCGCTTCGGGCACAACCTGGCTCACCAACCCGTAGTTCAACGCGCGCTCGGCGCTGATGAAATCGGCCGAGTACGCCATCCACAAAATCGCATTGCGGTTCATGCGGTCGTAGATTGCAGACATCACCATCGTCGGCATCACGTTGTGCGTGATCTCGGGGATGTTGAAGGTCGCCGTGTCAGCCGCGAAGGACACGTCGCACAGCGCGGCAACTGCCGTACCGAAGCCCATTGCACGGCCTTCGATCACACCCGCCACCGGCACCTGGCAATTGCGAATCGCCTTGTAGCTGTTGAAGATGCCGTCGTATTCAGGACGGCGCGCATAGGCTTCCGGTGACGGCGGCGCCTCGTGGGAGCGGATGCGGCCGGTGCAGAAGTCGGGGCCGACGCTGCGCAGCAGGATCATGTCCGAAGTCTCATGCGCCTTCATGGCCAGTTCGGCAAAGGCCGCAGCCATGCTGTCGGAGACGCCGTTGTCTTCCTTGCGGTTGAAAGTCACGCGCAGGATGCGCCCGTCCTGCTCCACCAATAGTTGTTCGCTCATGTTCAGCCTCCTTGGGTTTGGATTTGAAATGCCTGCGCGCGCGCAGGCGGGGTAAATGCGGGCACGACGCGCTCGAAGTGCCGCAACAGCGCGGCATTGAAGGCATCGGCCTGGTCGATGTTGGGCAAGTGACCGGCCTGCGGGATTTCCTCGTACGCAGCACCCGGCAGCAGGCGTTGGATGTCGCGGCTGGCTTGGGCCAGTGCGGCATCGGCTGTGCCAACGATCAACGTGGACGGCACTTCGATGCCGCCGGTGTCGGGCAAGTAGTCGATCAGTTGCACAGCTGCCGCGCAGCCCGTATAGCCGGCGAGCGAGGTTTCGGCTGCGCTGTTCAACAAGCGCGTGACTTCATCGGGCCTTTGCTTCGGAAAATCGGCAGCAAGCCAGCGCTGCAGCGACTCCTGCGCCACGGCTTGCACGCCCTGCTCCGTGGCCAGCGCGATGCGCTCATCCCAGGTGGAGGCGAGAAAGGCCGAGCCATCGGCGCGCGCACTGCACAGACACAGGCTGGCCACGCGCTGCGGATGACGGATCGCCAAGCCTAGCCCAGTGACGGCACCGAGCAACAAGCCGACGACATGCACACGACGAAGCTCCAACGCATCGAGCACGGCCAGCACATCGGCCACCAGCTCGGCCGGCATGTAGGGCGCAGGCGGCGCGCTGGAGGCGCCATGACCGCGCAGGTCGGCACGGATCATGCGCAAGCCTTGCTGCGCGAGCAAGGCCGCCTGGGCGTCCCAGACCGCGCTCGACAACAGGATCGGATGCGCCATGTAGACCGGCGGCGCCAGCGGATCGCCCTGCAGGCGCACGGCAATCTCGCCCCAGTCGGTAGCGATGCGCAGCGTCTCGACTCCGGGCGGGTGCCCACGCAGGCTCATCGCGGCCATGGCGAAGATGCCGCAATGCCCGCGTCGCGCGCATGTACACGAAGGCCATGTTGAATTTGCATGCGGCCATTATGGTCAGCGAGCCTTGGCGCGGGCAAAGCAAGTTTCCTCACACCCTGTGAAAAAAACTGACGTGCACACGCGCGCAGCAACGCGCATCATCGCCAGTGAAAACCAGCGCGCGCGAGCCCTCGCCGCGCGCAGAGCGAGGAAGGCATGGACAGCATCGACCTGGAAGTATTGAAGACCTGCAGCGAATGGATTGCACAAGGCAAACGCTGTGAACTCGTCACGGTCATCCGCACCTGGGGCTCCAGCCCGCGCCCGGAAGGTGCGCTGCTCGGCCTGTGCGAAGACGGACATGTGGTCGGATCCGTTTCCGGCGGCTGCATCGAGGATGACCTGATCGACCGCGTGCGGCGCGAAGGCATCACGCGCACATTGCCCGAGATCGTCACCTACGGCATCAGCGCCGACGAGGCGCACCGCTTCGGCCTACCTTGCGGCGGCACGCTGCAGCTTGCGCTGGAGCCGCTGCATGCGCACAGCAAGCTGGATGAATTACTGGCGCGGCTGGGCGCACACGAGATGGTCGCGCGCCGCATCGACTTGCGCAGCGGCGCCGTCACGCTCGGGCCCGCTGGCCCAGGCATGACGCTACAGGTTTCCGAAACCGTGCTGACCACGGTGCACGGCCCGCGCTGGCGCTTGCTGATCATCGGCGCCGGCCAGTTATCGCGCTTCCTGGCGCAGATTGCGCTGGGCATGGATTACCGCGTGGTCGTGTGCGATCCGCGCGAGGAATATCGCGATGGCTGGCAGGTGCCCGGCGTGGAACTGGTGCATGCGATGCCGGACGATCTGGTGATGGACATGCAGCTCGACAGCCGCAGTGCGGTGGTGGCGCTGACGCACGATCCGAAGCTGGACGATCTAGCGCTGATGGAAGCACTGAAGACCGATGCGTTCTACGTCGGCGCAATCGGATCGCGCTCCAACAATGCGAAGCGGCGCGAACGCTTGAAGCTGTTCGATCTGACGGATGAACAAATCGCAAAGCTGCACGGGCCGATCGGGATCTACATCGGCAGCAAGACGCCGTCGGAGATTGCGGTTTCGATCCTGGCCGAGATGACAGCGGTGAAGAACGGCGTGGCCCTGCCGGACGTGATGCGCGTGGGCCAGGCCAAGGATGCGCGCGGACGGATAGCCTCCGAGGCGAGCTGCGGGATTTGAATGGCCCTGTGCGGCGCGTGCACGGAACCCCGCCTTGCGCTGCCCAGGAAATCCCGACGATTAGGAAGTTCTATGCCCCGTCGACGTTTGGTACGTCAGGGTGAGCATTCCCCCGTGGGAGCCACCCGTAAGGACCTATGAGGGCTGCGTGGATGCCGTTGTCATTTCACCGGATTCGTCGAGCCGGTTCTTCCATGACTTGTCGCTGTACTCCAAGCCTGCAGTAGCGTAGTCCACGCCTTCTGGAACAAGCCGGTTCTCGTTGGCCGCCAGCGCAATCTTGTTCATCGTATTCAACAGGACGCTGAGCTGGTCGGGACCGATGTTATCTGGCTCAATGCCGATTTTATTCAGGCAAACCTTGAAGTTCGCCACGAGATCCGACGGCAGGCCAACCAACGGGATAAACGAGCCCTTTGCGGAATATTTGATCAGGTTCCCGAATTCCCTGAGGGCTTGAATCGCCACCTTTCCGGTGTCCGTCAAGCTGAGTTCTTTTGTCGCTTGTCCAGCGCTGAGATCAGGATTGATGAAATAAAGTGCATCAGGAAAAGCTGCTTCGTTTTGCCAGCCCAATGCAGTCAAGGCGCTTCGCAAACCGGAAAATCCGGACTGCGAATTGATGGCGATCAGATTGGCAGTTTCGAGACCACGCTGCCTTAATTTTTCGGACGTCCTCTTCAGATTCTCCCCGGTGTTCTGGGCTTCTGTCTCCAGAATGAATTCGAAATGCTTTTCGATGTTCGAGTCTTTCGTCAGGAGCGCCTTGATTGCTTCAGCCTCCGTTTTTTGTCCGATCATTTTCCCGGAACGTGACTTGAATTTGACCAGTGGCCAGATGCTGTAAGGAACCGCGCCGGCGGCATTTCCAGAAACAATGACAATGTCCTTGCTGGCGCCCTCAGTGCTCAGAGCCAAGCGGTGCGCCGCCACTCTCTCTAGCGCCTGACGCAAGCCTTGGTGGGTCGGAATGTGATTGTTTCCGTTGATGCTCCAGCAGAGGCGCTTGTGCGGCGCAGCGCTCATTGCCTCGAACAGGGTTTTCTCGACATCGGCGCCATCGCTGTTTTCCACGGAGATGGCGGGATTGGTCCGTTGCGTTAGTTCGTGGAGCAAATCAGAGTAAACAGGCGTTCTATGCCATAACGAATTCTTGTCCGGCTTCAAGGCCCGATACAGCTCATTCTGCCGGCGAAGCAAGTCGGGGTCATGGACCCGGATGACACCATTCCCGAGCCTATTCACGCCGTTTATGAAGGCGTGGTAAGCCTTCATGAATTCCGGATCTTTCAACATCCT
>DATBUE010000152.1:0-2630 GCA_036516375.1 Noviherbaspirillum sp.
CGACCTCGGCCCGGTCGCGGCGCCGGCGTTCCGGCACCAGCACCACGTCCGAGGCTTGCAGGCGCGCCAGCGCGTCGGCACGTTTTTCAACCAGCCGGTCGAGCGCCGCGATCAGGGTCTTGGCTTCGATCGGCTCGCGCAAGCAGGGATAAGGCAGATCCAGGGCCGGCGTGCCCAGCAACAGGGCCGGGCGCACCTCGCTCGGGCGCAAATCCGACAGGCGCACCATCGCACGTAAGTCCGGCCCGCGTGCGATGTAGAGATCGGGATCCTGCAGGTTGTCCTCGGCCAGCATGAAGTAGCCGTAGCCCTTGCCCTGCGGATCAGCAAACACCCGTTCGAGATAGGCCAGCGCGGCCGCATCGAAGCCGAAGGTGCGAACTGCGTAAGGGAAGATGGCGCGGGACATGGCGCCTCATTGTATGAATATCTTGCCAGTGATCAACTTGTTTTTTTACGCCGACGTTGCTTGCCGTTATCTCATTTGACGTTGCAGGCCATCCGGCGCGGCGCGGCGTCCGCGAAGGACTCGATTAGAATGCGTCTTCGCTCAACTCCCTCCGTCCTCTCCGGCCGCGGGCCGGGTACGTACTGAATGGCAACCAGAAAAACCGATTACAGCGAATCCTCCATCCGGGTCCTGAAGGGCCTGGAACCTGTCAAGCAGCGCCCCGGGATGTACACCCGGACCGAAAACCCGCTGCACATCATCCAGGAAGTCATCGACAACGCCTCCGACGAAGCGCTTGGAGGCTTCGGGAAGAACATTGTTGTCACCCTTAACGCCGACGGCAGCGTCAGCGTCGAGGATGACGGCCGCGGCATTCCGGTTGGCCTGCATCCCGAGGAAAAGGTGCCGACCGTCGAAATCGTGTTCACGCGCCTGCACGCGGGCGGTAAGTTCGACAAGGGTAGCGGCGGCGCCTACTCCTTCTCCGGCGGCCTGCACGGCGTAGGCGTATCAGTGACCAATGCACTGGCTTCGCGTCTGGACATTACGGTCTGGCGCGATGGCGGTGTGCATCAGTTGGGCTTCGCCGATGGCGATGTCGTGCAAAAGCTGAAATCGCGCCCGGCCGGCAAGGAAGACAAGAAATCCGGCACCCGCGTGACCGTCTGGCCGAATCCGAAATACTTCGATTCCTCGGTCATTCCCGGCGCCGAACTGCAGCGCCTGCTGCGCTCCAAGGCCGTGCTATTGCCCGGTGTGAAAGTCACGCTGATCAACGCCAGGACTGGCGATACGCAGACGTGGCAATACGACCAGGGCTTGCGCGGGTATCTGGTGGAGTCCTTGGCACAAGCCTCCCATGCCGATCCGCTGATTCCGCTGTTCGAAGGCGAACAGTACGCGGGGACAGACACCGAAGGCTTTGCCGAAGGCGAAGGCGCGGCCTGGGTGGTCGCGTGGACGGAAGAAGGCAATGTGGTGCGTGAGTCCTATGTGAACCTGATTCCGACTCCGGCTGGCGGTACGCACGAAGCCGGCCTGCGTGAAGGCTTGTTCGGCGCAGTGAAGAGTTTTGTGGAAATGCATTCGCTGCTGCCCAAGGGCGTGAAGCTGCTGCCGGAAGACGTGTTCGCGCGCGTGTCGTTCGTGTTGAGTGCAAAAGTGCTTGATCCGCAATTCCAGGGCCAGATCAAGGAAAAGCTGAATTCGCGCGATGCGGTGCGCCTGGTGGCGACCTTCGTGCGCCCTGCACTGGAGCTATGGCTGAACCATCACGTCGACTACGGCAAGAAGCTGGCCGATCTGGTGATCAAGCAGGCGCAGTCTCGCCTGCGCTCGGCGCAGAAGGTCGAGAAGAAGAAGTCGTCTGGCGTCGCGGTCCTGCCCGGCAAGCTAACCGATTGCGAATCGGATGACGTCTCGCGCAACGAGCTGTTCCTGGTCGAGGGCGACTCGGCCGGCGGCTCAGCCAAGATGGGACGCGACAAGGAATTCCAGGCCATCCTGCCCTTGCGCGGCAAGGTGCTCAATTCCTGGGAAACCGAGCGCGATCGCCTGTTCGCCAACAATGAGATTCACGACATCGCCGTGGCGATCGGCGTCGATCCGCACGGCCCCAACGACACGCCCGATCTATCGGGTCTGCGCTACGGCAAGATCTGCATCCTGTCCGATGCAGACGTGGACGGTTCGCACATCCAGGTCCTGCTGCTGACGCTGTTCTTCCGTCACTTCCCGCAACTGATTGCACGCGGCCACATCTGCGTGGCGCGCCCGCCGCTGTATCGGGTCGATGCTCCCGCGCGCGGCAAGAAGCAGGCGCAGAAGCTGTACGCGCTGGACGACGGCGAACTGGTCGCGATCGAAGACAAGCTGCGCAAGGATGGCGTCAAGGATGGTGCCTGGGCCATTTCGCGCTTCAAGGGCCTGGGCGAGATGAATGCCGAGCAGTTGTGGGAAACCACGATGAACCCGGACACGCGCCGCCTGCTGACGGTTTCGCTCGGCGACTTCGACCTCACCGCTTCCGAAGCCCGTTTCAACATGTTGATGGGCAAAGGCGAAGCTGCCGCGCGGCGCGCCTGGCTGGAAGAGCATGGGAATGAGGCGGAGGCGGATATTTAATACAGCTACCTACCGGTCCCCTCCCCCTCTTAGGGGGAGGGCTAGGGTGGGGGTG
>DATBUE010000153.1:0-7671 GCA_036516375.1 Noviherbaspirillum sp.
CTCGACAACGCGTTTGCGTTTACTGCACGAAAAGAACGGAGAGCCGACGCTGGAGCAGATCGAGAATCCCGCGCTGGGAAGCCTGAAGGAATATACCTGGAAGCCGGGCATCCTCTACTTTCCTCGTGATGGCAGAACGGACGCCGGCTTTCTGCTCGATGCCGACACTTTCACTACGAAACCGCTGCCCAGGATGCTGGCGCATCGGCGCTTGTTGCGGACCGAGGCGCTGGCCGGCATTGCGCCGGACGGCCAGGCTTACGCCTACGCCGACAGCCCGCTTGAGCCAGCTTCCTTGGTGGTTCTGGATCAGGAAGGAAGGAACGGGCCGCCTCTTCATGTGCCGGTGAAGGTGCTTGCGAAAGACGGTGATTCGGAGGGAGCTTATCCGGCACTTGTACGCTGGTTCGAGCAGAATTTCGTCTGGACGCGCGATGTTCAAGGACGGTGGCATGTTCAGCCGATTCCTGACGCAGCCAGTGCCAAGGACGTAGCGGTTGATTCCTCCACCATCGAAGCCTTGTTTGCCGATCCCTCACGTGGATATCGCTCGTGCTTCCATCCCGGCCATCCTGCATGTACAGAACGCTGGGCGACTGTAGAAGATGAGTTCACATACAGGCCCGTCCGGCCGGTCAATGCGTTCGGCGCTGCCGTCGAATCGATCGCCTATCTCGGTGACGGCTATCAGCTGCATCTGAAGGAAGCGCCCTCCACGGTCGAAGCAGCAGCCAAGCGCACTCTGACCCGTCTCTCCGTGCCCTACGTGCGATGGGGCCAATGCCTGGATTCCCGAGGAAAGAGCGAAGATTGCAGAACCCATTTGCATTCGAAACTGCCGTGGCCACAGCCGAATACCAGCCGGTACTACTACCTGCTGGAAAAGATGGAGGCCAACGCGCAACGCGGCGCCGTATTTGCCACTGCACAGGCGATCTTTGTCATTACGCCGGGGCCGATGGGAAGCAGCTTGATCTCTACACTTGCCCGGTATGACTTGACGCCATAGGCTGTTCAACACCCCCCGGGGACAGACCACGGTTTCCCGCAAAACCTGTTTTTATGCGGGAGATTTTCAACCGCCTGCCAATGAACGGCGGGATAGCGTCAGCGCCCCTGCGCCAGCTTCGACCTGCTCGGCGTCCGCATCGTCACTAGCTCCTCCGCAATCGTCGGATGCACCGCCAACGTGCGGTCGAAGTCCGCCTTGGTCGCACCCGCGCTCATGGCGACGGCGACCAACTGGATCATTTCTCCCGCGCCTTCGCCCATCAGGTGCACGCCGACCACCTTGTCGCTTTCGCCATCCACCAGCAGCTTCGCGAAAAAGCGTTCACCCCTCGGGCCGAAGGCATGCTTCATCGGCTTGAAGTCGGACTGGAACACATGCAGCGTGGGTAGCTTCGTCCATGCTTCTTCTTCAGTCAGGCCGACGCTGGCAATCTCCGGCGTGGAAAAGACGGCTGAAGGAACGGCGGGGATGACGTCGCGTACATCCTTCTTGCCGAATTCGCGGTCGGCAAAGGCGTGGCCTTCACGGATTGCGACCGGGGTCAGGTTCGTGCGGTTGGCGACGTCGCCGACGGCGAAGACCGAAACTGCGCTGGTGCGGAAGGTGTCGTCGGTCTGTATGCGGCCTGCCGGATCGACTGCGACGCCGGCGGCTTCGAGCCCGAGGCCGGCCGTGTTCGGGACGCGGCCAGTGGCCAGCAGGACGGCGTCGACTTCGCGCGTGGCATCGTCGGCAAGGTGCACGGTAAGCGCTGCGCTCTTTCGTTCGATGCGCGTGACGCTGCTTTCGAGCAGGAGGTCGATGTCGCCGCCGTTGTCGCTGCGATAGGCTTGCGCGAGGCGGTCACCGAGGTCGGTGTCGAAGCCGCTCAACAGGCGCTTGCCGCGATGCACGAGCGTGGTCTGTGCGCCGAGGCCGGCGAAGACGCCCGCGAACTCGACGGCGATGTAGCCGCCGCCGACGATCAGTATCCGCTTCGGCATGTCGGGAAGGTTGAACACGTCGTCCGAGACGAGCGCATGTTCGAAGCCGGCGATCTCGGTCGGCACGTGCGGGCGTGCGCCGGTGGCGATCAGGATGCGTTCGGCGGTGATGCGCTTGCCGCTTTCCACGAGCCTGACCGTGTGCCCATCCTCGAGCACGGCGCGGCCGCTTACCAGTTCCGCGCCGGCCTTTTCGAGATTGCTGCGGTAGATGGCTTCCAGCCGTGTCAATTCACGGGCGATGTTCGCCTGCAACGTGGGCCAGTCGAACTGCGGCGTGCCGATGTGCCAGCCGTAGCCGGGGGCTTCGGAAAACTCGTGCGCGAAGCGCGAGGCATAGACGAAAAACTTTTTCGGCACGCAGCCGCGGATCACGCAGGTGCCGCCCACCCGGTCTTCCTCGGCGATGGCAACGCGCGCGCCATATGACGCCGCGATGCGTGCTGCACGCACCCCGCCGGAGCCTGCGCCCACGACAAACAGATCAACATCGAAGCGCTTCGTCATCGCAGGTCCTGTCTCCGCCCGGGGCGGTTCAAAGTTCATTAGTCCGTCAGCGGCGCGCGGCTTTCCTCGCTTGCAGGTAATGTCGCATCGCGCACCAGCACCTTGTTTTCGTACAGCGTGGCGATGTCCTCTTCGCTCATGCCCAGCACGTTGGCGAGTACGTCTTCGTTGTGTTCGCCCAGCAGGTCCGCACGCAGGTCTTCGCGCGGTTTCCAGCCGGAGAATTTTACCGGCATGCCTGGAATGTCGAATTCGCCAATGTGCGCATCGCGGACCTTGCGCACGGTGCCGCGTTCGCGCATGTGCGGATGGGCGACGGCCTCATTGAGTGTGAGCACCGGCGCGCAGGGAATGCGGCCTTCTTCCAGCGCGGCGAGCGCGGCTTCGCGTGAGGGGAAGGTCTGTAACCACTGCTCGACCAGATCCTTCAGCGCATCGTTGTTGTCGCGGCGCAGGCGTGCGGTCTTGAAGCGCGGGTCTTCGTGCAGCTCCGGCATGCCCAGCGTTTCGACCAGCTGGTTCCACTGGTGCGGCAGCACGGCGAGCGTGACGTATTGCCCGGGGCCGTAGCGGAACACGCCGGTCGGTCCACCGTCCGGATGCTGGGTACCGGTGCGCTTGGGCACGTAGTCCGGCCCGCGCAGCGACACGCGCGGGATGCTCACTTCGTGCATCTGGAAATAGGTGTCGAGCAGCGAGGCTTCGATGTACTGGCCTTCGCCGGTGCGCTCACGGTGCAGCAGTGCGAAGCCGACCGCCATCGCTGCCGTGATGCCAGTTGCAGCATCGCCGATGGCCATGGTGATCAGCGCCGGGTCGCCTTCGGGATCGCCGATCAGGTCGGTGATACCAGCATAGGCCTGCCCGACATAGTCGTAGCCCGGCTTCTTCGCCAGCGGTCCGGACTGGCCGGCCAGCGAGATCGAGCACATCACCAGTGCCGGATTGATCTTCTTCAGCTCTTCGTAGCTGAGTCCGGCACGCGCCATCACGCCCGGCGCGAAATTCTCGACCAGCACGTCCGCCTTCGCCACCAGCGCGCGGATCAGTTCGCGGCCCTTGTCGCTCTTGAAGTCGATGGCGATGCTTTGCTTCGAGTGGTTCTGTTGGAAGAAGTAGGTGCTCTGCGACGAGCCCTTGAACTCGGGATTGTTCGACTTCAGTCCTCCCGCACGCGTGCGGTCGCCGAAGGGCGCCAGTTCGATCTTGATGACCTCGGCACCCAGCTCGGCCATGATGCGCGTGCAGGTGGGCCCGGCCACGACTTGCGTGAGGTCCAGCACACGGTAGCCGGTCAGCATCGGCATGTTCTGTTTCATCGTTGCGTCTCCTTCTCGTTGTTGCCGAGCTGGCCTTTTCCGAACAGGTTGTCCCAGCGTTCGCCGCTGGGCTTGGCGCCGCTGCGGTCGATCTTTTCGCCGAGCACGGCCAGGCCGCGCTGCACGCCTTCGCGCGCGCGCACTTCCTCGTACCAGCGCTGCAGGTTCGGATAGTCGGCCAGCTCCTGGCCCTGCCATTTGTAGGGGCGCAGCCAGGGATAGGTGGCGATGTCGGCCAGCGAATAGGTGTCGCCGCCGAGGAAGCGCGCATCCTGCAGGCGACGGTCGATCACCTTGTACAGGCGCGTCGCCTCGTTCGTGTAACGGTCGACTGCGTACTGGATCTGCTCGGGTGCGTACTTCCTGAAGTGGTGGGCCTGGCCCAGCATCGGCCCGACGCCGCCGACCTGGAACATCAGCCACTGCATCACGTCGTGCCGTGCGCGCGTCTCGCTTGGCATCAGGGCGCTGTTCGTCTTCTCGCACAGGTAGAGCATGATCGCGGCCGACTCGAACAGCGAATATGGCTTGCCACCCGGGCCGTCGTGATCGACCAGGGCGGGGATCTTGTTGTTGGGGCTGATCGCCAGGAACTCCGGCTTGAACTGCTCGCCCTTGCCGATGTGGACCGGGATGACGTTGTAGTCGAGGCCGAGTTCTTCCAGCAGTATCGAGACCTTGTAGCCGTTCGGCGTGGGCCAGAAGTAAAGATCAAGCATGGGCATTCCTGCGCAGATGGGGGAGGGCGTGCTCGCGCACGCCGGTTCGGTTTACTGCCGGTTCAGTTCGTCCTCGACGAATTCCATCCGGTCCTTGCCCCAGAACAGTTCCTCGCCGACGAAGATGCTGGGCACGCCGAACACGCCGCGCTCCAGTCCCTTGTTCGTGCTGTCGATCAGCTGCTGACGCACATCCTCGCTCTCGGCGGCGGCTTCGAATTCATCCGGATTCACGCCCAACTTTTCCGCGATCGGGCGCAGGCCCGCGTATTCCGCGATCGAGGCATCGCCGCGTTCCCAGTAGGCGGAGAACACTGCATCGAGAAATTCCATCTCCAGGTTCCAGCGCCGCATCGCGAGCGCGCCGCGTAGGGCACGGCTGGTTTTGATGGGGAACTGGCGCGGCATTTGGAAGGGAAGGTTGTACTTCTCGGCCCAGCGCATCAGGTCGCGCTTGCGGTTGCGCAGCTTGGCCTTCGGTTCTTCCATCAGCACGTAGTTCTGCGACTGGAACACGTGGCCGAGATTGAAGGGATGCAGGACCAGTTCGGCGCCGGTGCGCTCCAGAACGGGCTTGATGAGCTTGAGCGCGAAGTAGGTGTTCGTGCTGCCCACGTCCCAGTACATCTCGACGACTTTCTTCTTTTCACTCATGTGATCCTCACGTCCTTTTCAATGACAGGTTGCGCTTCGGTGCAAGGCTGCGTTGCGCATGGCTTGGCTCCATCAAGCAGATCGGTTGTGGAAGGATCTGATCGATTGGAAAAAGTATAGGGAGGGGGAATTTCGCTGACTAATACCGAGTTGAGATCGGGGTATAAGGGAAAGCTATGGTGTTGCTTGGTTGGTGCTGCGTACGGGAAGGTGCTTGCATGTCGTTCCTGCACAGGCGCACTGCGGCTCCCGGCTTATATTTCCTGGACGGGCTCCTTCCCCCTTCCAGGGGGAAGGTTGGGATGGGGGTAGGGAGCTCGAACAATGCCTACCTTCGTTTTCACCTTCACACCCCCACCCTAGCCCTCCCCCTAAAAGGGGGAGGGAACTGGGGCGCGCATTTCATCCGTTCATGCCAGTAAATTTATTCGGGACTGCGGTGCACCTGCGCGGGAGCGACACACCAGGTTTTCCCAACGAGTCTCGGATAAAAACGCAAAAACGCCCTGCACCACGTAGCGCGATGCAAGGCGTCGATACGAGCGAACGATCAGTCCGCGTACTGCTTCGATGCGTGAATGATCGGGCTCCAGCGCTCGATTTCTGCATTCAAATGATTGCGCAAGCCATCCGGCGTCGCCTTCTCCGGCGTCGCCACCACCGTGCCCAACGCAGTCATCGCCGACTTGAACTCGGGGTTGGCCAGCGCTGCCTGCAGACCCTTGACCAGCTTGTCCCTCACCGCCGGCGCAATGCCCTTCGGCGCATACAAGCCGTGCCAGACATTCACCTCGAAGTCCTGCCAACCCTGTTCGGCCAGCGTCGGCACGCCGGGTAGCGATTCGAGGCGCGCCTTCGTGGTCAGGCCGTAGGTTTTCACCGCGCCGGCCTTGATCATCGAGCTGGTGGTGGTCGTCTGGTCGCAGATCATGTCCACGTGGCCGCCCTGCACATCGGAGAGCGCGGGGGCCGCGCCCTTGTACGGCACCGTGGTCAGGTTCACCTTCATGCGGCTCATCAGCAGCAAGCCGCACAGGTGCGAGGCGGTGCCGAGGCCGGCGTGCGCCATCGTCACCTTGTCCTTGTTGCTGGCGAGGTAGGGCAGCAGTTCGGCGAAGCCGTTCGGCGTGAATCCCTTCTTCGCCACCAGCGTCATCGGCACATCGACGATCTGGCCGATGTAGTCGAAATCGGTTTGTGGGTTGAACGGCAGCTTGCGGTACAGCGCCGGCGCGGTGGACATGCCGATGTTATGGATCAGCAGCGTGTGGCCGTCGGGAGCGGAACGCACCACCCCTTGCGAGCCGATGATGCCGCCCGCGCTTGGCCGGTTCTCCACAATGATCGTATGGTTGAGGGCGGCGCTCATCGATTTGGCTAGCTGGCGTGCCACCACATCGGTGGGACCGCCGGCGGAAAACGGCACGACGAGTGAAATCGGCTGGGAGGATTCGAGCTGCGCGAACGCGGGGGCGGCCACGGCAGCAAATGCAGCCACGACGACGGTCTTCTTGAACATGGTCTCCTGTCTCCTTATAGTTTGCTTGCTTTCCGTCCCGCACAACCACCCGGCGCATTACATGTTCCCCGGCTTCGCAACAGCCGTCGTGGGCGGCTCTTGCGAGCCCTGATGCCAAAGTCCATGCTACACCCCGAAAAACGCAGGGCTCATAGGGATTCGGACTACCCGTATAAGGGAAAGATATGGAGTGCGTGGGCCTCGTTTGCCGCCCCCATCCGACCCCGATATCATCGACCGCATCGTGATCAATGGCGGTTCAGCGAAGACGGGTTGGTCGTACCGCGCGCAGGCAGGACAGATGGAGCTTAGACAACTTAAGTATTTCGTGCGCATCGTGGAGTTGGGCAGCCTTTCACGCGCGGCGGAAGCGCTCTATGTGGCCCAGCCAGCATTGAGCCAGCAGATCTCGCGACTGGAGGCGGACCTGGAGGTCAAGCTGCTCACGCGCAGTGTGCGCGGTGTGACGCCGACCGAGGCCGGCGCGGTGTTCTACCAGAATGCGCAGGTCGTGCTGCGCCAGATCGAGCGTATCCGCGAGAATGTGCGGCACGCCGCTGGCCATCCGCAGGGCAAGGTCTCGATCGGCATGCCTACCAGCGTCGCCTACCTGCTGGCCGCGCCGCTGATGCTGGCGGTGAAGAACCGTTACCCGGACATCCATCTGCAGATCACCGAGAGCCTGAGCGGCCACCTCGAAGAGCTGGTCGCCAACGGCCGGATAGAAATGTCGATCCTGTTCGAGCGCAATCGTCATTCGGGACACATGCATTTGCTGCCGCTGCTGGATGAGGAGCTGTACCTGGTTACCACGGCCTCCGGCGAGGAGGCGGCCGCGGATGTATCGCTGGAGGAAGCGGCCCGGGAATCCTTTGTGCTGCCCGGCGCCGCGAATGCGACGCGCCAGCTGATCGACGAGCTGTTCGCGCGGCGCGGGCTGTCGCTGTCCATGCTGGCC
>DATBUE010000154.1:0-4061 GCA_036516375.1 Noviherbaspirillum sp.
AGTAGGAGAAATCGAAGTGGACATGAATGATCGGGTGCGGCAGCGAAGAGGCCTGTTTTATAATGCGGCCTTCCCTTGGATGGCCACTATGACAGCACAACTTTCCAAGAAAAGCGAGGCCTGGTCGGCCCGCTTTTCCGAGCCCGTTTCCGATCTCGTCAAGCGCTACACCGCTTCCGTCTTCTTCGACAAACGCCTGGCCGAAGCAGATATTGTCGGCTCACTGGCCCATGCCGAAATGCTGGCGCACCAGGGCATCATCAGCGCCCAGGATCATGCCGACATCCAGCGCGGCATGATGCAGATTCAGAGCGAAATCGCCGCCGGCAAGTTCGAATGGCTGCTCGACCTGGAAGACGTCCATCTCAATATCGAAAAGCGCCTGACCGAACTGGTCGGCGATGCCGGCAAGCGCCTGCACACCGGCCGCTCGCGCAATGACCAGGTCGCCACCGACATCCGCCTCTACCTGCGCGGCGCCATCGACGACATCCTCGACCTACTGCGCGACCTGCGCCTCGCCCTGCTCGACCTGGCCGAGCGCAACGCGGACGTAATCCTGCCCGGCTTCACCCACATGCAGGTGGCACAGCCGATCACCTTCGGCCACCACATGCTCGCCTACGTGGAAATGTTTTCGCGCGACGCCGAGCGCATGGCCGATTGCCGCAAGCGCGTCAATCGCCTGCCGCTGGGCGCAGCTGCCTTGGCCGGCACCACCTTCCCCATCGACCGCGAGCGCGTGGCGAAGACGCTCGGCTTCGAAGACGTCTGCCACAACTCACTCGACGCCGTTTCCGACCGTGATTTCGCGATCGAATTCTGCGCGGCCGCCGCCTTGGTGATGACGCACATCTCACGCATGTCCGAGGAATTGATCATTTGGATCAGCCCGCGCGTAGGTTTCATCGACATCGCCGACCGCTTCTGCACCGGCTCGTCGATCATGCCGCAGAAAAAAAACCCGGACGTACCCGAGCTGGCACGTGGCAAGACCGGCCGCGTCAACGGCCACCTGATCGGCCTGCTAACGTTGATGAAGGGCCAGCCGCTGGCCTACAACAAGGACAACCAGGAAGACAAGGAACCCTTGTTCGACACGGTCGACACGCTGACCGATACCTTGCGCATCTTCGCTGACATGGCAAACGGCATCACGGTCAAGCCGGAAGCCATGCGCGCCGCCGCGCTGCAAGGCTTCGCCACCGCCACCGATCTGGCCGATTATCTTGTCAAGAAAGGCTTGCCCTTCCGCGACGCCCACGAAGCGGTTGCCCATGCCGTGCGTGCCTGCGAGCAGCGCGGCTGCGATCTCGCAGAGCTGAGCCTTGATGAGCTGCGCAGTTTTTCCCCATTAATCGATAGCGATGTCTCGCAGGTACTCACACTGGAAGGCTCGGTCTGTGCCCGCGATCATGTCGGCGGCACCGCGCCAAGGCAAGTACAGGCGGCGATCGCTCGCCAGCGCAAGTTGCTTTCCTGACGAAGGCGCAGCAGCAAGTCCTGATGCGCGCGCACCCCGTCTGACGCCGGGACGATACGTAGTAACACTTATCGCCCCGACGTTGCGGCTGCAAATTTCATAAGTAGTACTACTAATCCACCGCAAAATTGCTGCTTGCAGGGGCTTGCGCGTATTCGCGTGCAAATTGAATTGGCATATACTCCCCTCGGCCTTTCCACCTCGCAAAAGCGCCTCACGCGTATATAAAAACAGCGGGGAAACGATCAGAAATTCTTTAAATCAGGAGACAAGACGATGTCCTTTTTGCTTGCGCTCGCGCGCATCATTGACACGATCAATGAAAAGATAGGCCTCACCATCAGTTGGGCGCTTCTGGCCGCCGTTCTGATTTGCAGCGGCAATGCCCTGGTCCGCTACACCTTCAACATCAGCTCCAATGCGTGGCTGGAGATCCAGTGGTATCTGTTTGCGGCCATCTTCCTGCTGGCTTCGGCATACACCTTGCGCAGGAACGAACATGTGCGAATCGACGTCCTTGTAGCGTTGTTTTCCAAGCGCACCCAAGTCTGGATCGACATTCTCGGATTTCTGCTCTTTCTCCTCCCCATCTGCATCGGCCTTCTCTACCTCTCGATTCCCTATGCCCTTGGCTCCATCGAAAGCCAGGAATATTCCAGCAATGCGGGTGGCTTGATCGTTTGGCCGGCAAAGATCCTGATTCCTATCGGATTTTTCCTGTTAGCACTGCAAGGTATCTCGGAGCTGATCAAACGGATCGGTTATCTGCAAGGTCGGGTTGATTCAAGCGCGTTCGACAAACACGTGTCCACGCCCGAAGAAGAAATCGAAGCGATCAAAGCCGCAAACAAACTCAACTGATCGCCAGGGAGACAAAACAATGGAGCAATTTCTCATCGCGAACATGGCACCGATCATGTTCGGAGGCCTTATCGTATTTCTGCTGTCGGGCTTTCCGATTGCATTCGCGTTGGCAGCAAACGGCTTGTTCTTCGCGTTATTGGGTATCGAACTCGGCTTGCTCAGGCCGGAACTGTTGCAAGCCATGCCGAACCGCGTCTTCGGCATCATGCAGAATGACACGCTGCTCGCCATCCCCTTCTTCACCTTCATGGGCCTGATCCTGGAGCGATCGGGTATGGCGGAAGACCTGCTGGACACGATCGGACAATTGTTCGGGCCGATACGCGGCGGTGTCGCATTCGCGGTCGTTTTTGTTGGTGCATTGCTGGCTGCGACCACCGGCGTTGTCGCTGCATCCGTGATCTCGATGGGCTTGATCTCGCTACCCGTCATGCTGCGCTACGGGTATGACAAGAAGCTGGCGACCGGCGTCATCGCCGCTTCCGGCACCTTGGCCCAGATCATCCCGCCTTCGCTGGTTCTGATCGTGATGGCAGACCAGTTGGGCCGCTCCGTCGGTGACATGTACAAGGCAGCCTTCGGCCCGGGCCTGATGCTGACCGCGATGTACGTTGGCTACGTTGCAGCGGTCGCAATCTTCAAGCCGTCCGCCGCACCTGCACTCCCGCCCGAGGCTCGCAACCTGCGCGAACCGAACGGCAACAGCGGCGTGGTTTCGCTGATCGTGCTCATTATCGGGGCGGTCGCTTTGAGCTATGGCTTCGCCGCTTACTACTCGGGTACGCATCCGAACGCAAAACCGGATGAAGTCGCCATCTACAGCGGTGTCGTCGGTATTGTCGGCGCCTTCATCTTTGCACTGCTTAACAGCAAACTGAAACTGGGGCTGCTGTCACGCATGGCAGAGAAGGTGGTGTTCGTGCTGGTTCCGCCCCTGGCGCTGATCTTCCTCGTGCTGGGCACGATCTTCGTGGGGATCGCAACACCGACCGAAGGCGGCGGCATGGGCGCGCTTGGCGCGCTGATTCTCGCGATGCTGAACCGCAGGCTGTCGTTCTCGCTGATGAAACAGGCCATGGATTCGACCACGCGTCTTTCCTGCTTCGTCATGTTCATTCTGATCGGCTCCAGCGTGTTCGGTCTTACCTTCCGCGCAGTCAACGGCGACCTCTGGGTTGAGCATCTGTTGACCTCTCTTCCCGGCGGCGAACTCGGTTTCCTGATCGTGGTGAACCTGCTGTTCTTCGGCCTGGCTTTCTTCCTCGACTTCTTTGAACTGGCCTTCATCCTCGTACCGCTCGTGGGCCCGGTAGCAGACAAATTGGGTATCGATCTGATTTGGTTCGGCGTATTACTCAGCGTGAACATGCAGACTTCCTTCATGCATCCGCCATTCGGTTTCGCGCTGTTCTACCTGCGCTCCGTCGCACCCAAGACGGTGAAAACCACCGATATCTATTGGGGCTCGGTACCCTTTGTCTGTATCCAGCTCATCATGGTCGGCCTGATCATCGCGTTCCCGGGCATCGTCTCGCGCGACGTCGAGAAGAAGATCGACCTGGACAAGGTGAAGATCGAGATGCCGACGGATCCGGCCTTTGGCCCAGGAACCGATCCGTTCGCGCCGCCGGCGAACGATCCATTCGCGCCGCCGCCGGCGGGCGGTGCTTCGGGCGCGGAGGCACCCTCGGCGTCCGATCCCGGCGCTCCTCCG
>DATBUE010000155.1:0-4438 GCA_036516375.1 Noviherbaspirillum sp.
CCTCGGCGAGAAATGACCGATGCGCTCGCGCGCCAGTTGCAATTCTTCGGTTTCGCCGTGCATGCAGTGGAGTGGGGCAGCAGCGAACTGCCGAGCGACAAGCCGCTCGCCATCCTGTTTGTGCCGGCCGAGCCTGATGCGTCCGAGCAGGAATTCGAATACATCGCCACTTTGCGCGCCGGTTGCCCCGCGAGCCAACTGGTTTATCTCGGCGTGCAATCGGCAATCGAACCCATCGTTGCGCTGATGCGCGCGGGGATCGACGTCACGATTCCCGCCGAAGACCAGCCGGCGCTGGTGTTGAACTGCGTGCTGGATCTGGTGCAGACCAACGAGCAGGAGCAATACCGCGTACTGGTGGTCGAAGATTCGCGCGTGGCGGTGGCGCTGATTCGGCGCACGCTGGGCGAACACGGCATCTCAACCGAGGCCATCAGCGACCCCGGCCGCCTGCTCGAAGTGCTGGAGAGCTACAAGCCGGACCTGATCCTGATGGACATGTACATGCCGCGCTTCAATGGCGTCGAAGCCACGCGCGTGCTGCGCCAGATGGGGGCTTACAGCTCGCTGCCTATCGTCTACCTGTCCGGCGAATCGGACGTCGGCATGCAGGTCGAGGCGCTGCGCTTGGGCGGCGACCAGTTCCTGATGAAGCCGTTCAACCCGGTGCTGCTGGCGGCCGTGGTCAAGACCCGCATCGAGCGCTTCCGCGAGACGCGCCGCTCGACGCGGCTCGACGGCCTGACCGGCCTGCTCAATCACACCGCGGCCAAGGCCGGCCTGCAGGCGCTGCTGGCGCAGACGCCGGAAGGCGGCGCGCTGACGGTGGCCATGATCGACATCGACCACTTCAAGGCGATCAACGACACCTACGGGCATCCGGTGGGCGACCAGGTGATCCGCGGCCTGGCGTGGCTCCTGAAAGGGCGCCTGCGCTCGGTCGACCTGATCGGGCGCTACGGCGGCGAGGAATTCATGGTCGCGCTGCCGGGCGTTCCGCTGCAGCAGGCGGCCCCCGTGATTGACCGCATCCGCGCCGATTTCGCGGCCCTGCCGCACGCGCATCGGGCTGGTGCGCTGTACGCGACTTTCAGTGCCGGCATGGCTTGCTACCCGGTGGTGCGCAACGCGGCCGAACTGACCGAAGTGGCCGACCGCGCGCTGATGCAGGCCAAGCAACACGGACGCAACCGGATCGAGATCGCCGCGGCCTGAGCGTTGCCAACTGCTGAGGCGAGCGTTACCGAAGAGCAGGAAGGCAAAGCGCCGGTTGCCCTTTCCCGACCCCAACGCCCACTTCCGTTCCGCGCGATAATGCGCGTCTTGTTTTTTTCGGCCCGACTGTGGCAGGCTGGCTTGCTGCGGCGGCCGTGTCCATTCTCACCTTCGTCTTCATCCCGAGGCATTCATGAGTATCAAACCCGCGCGCACGCTCACCTTCAAGTGCGCCAAATGCGACAAGCCGGTCAAGGTCTTCCTGCAGAAAGTCTCGGCCTGCTCGCACATCCAGCCCTATCAGGGCATCTGCAGTTGCGGCGAAGTCAGGCTGCACGCAATCGGCCAGAAGGACGCCGTGGCTTCCTTCCTCGCCTCCGGCGGCACGGACTGGCACCACCATCATTGAGCCCCGCCTCCACGCGGGGAAGCAGAGAGCATCATGGAAGACAATTTCAGCGAACACGATTGGCAGCGCCTTTTGCGCCACATCGGTGAAGATCCCGAGCGCCAGGGCTTGCAGGAAACGCCCAAGCGCGTCGACAAGGCCTGGTCGCATTGGACCGCAGGCTACAAGATGGACCCGGCCGAGATCCTCAAAGTGTTCGAGGACGGCGCCGAGCAGTACAACGAATTGATCGTGGTGCGCGGCATCCCGGTCTACAGCCATTGCGAGCATCACCTCGCGCCTTTCTTCGGTACCGCCACCGTCGGCTACACGCCCAACGGCGGCATCGTCGGCCTGTCCAAGTTGACGCGTCTGGTCGACTGCTTTGCCAAGCGCCTGCAGGTGCAGGAAAGGCTGACCATGCAGATCGCCAACTCGCTGATGGAACATGTGCAGCCGCTGTCGGTCGGCGTCGTGATCCGCTGCCGCCACATGTGCATGGAAAGCCGCGGCATCCAGGTGCCGGGCGAGGAAACCGTGACTTCGGCGATGCTGGGCGAAATGCGCACCAACCTTGGGTTGCGCACCGAGTTCCTCTCGTTTGCCCGCGAGAAAGCGTAGTGCGGCTGAAAGGCATCCGGTAAAGCAGCACAACTTCCGTTCGCGCGTGCGGTCACACCTGCGTTGCAATTCAAGCAGGAGGACAAAATGGCCCACACGCTCATCAAGATGTTTCGCCATATCGACCAGGCCCAGCAGGCGCGCGACGCCCTGCTGGCCGGCGGCTTCACTGCCGACAACGTGCGGCTCGACGCCTCGGAAGACGAGGCCGGCACGATGGCCGGCAACTTCGTTCTGCCACGCCAGGACACGCCGCAAGGGCGCGCAGTGGGGGTCGACACGACGGACCAGCCGCCGCATCACCAGTCTCACACCAGCACCAATTCCCAGGCCGCAACTTCCGGCCAGTACATCCTCACCGTCGAAGTTGCGGATGACCGGCGCGCCGAAGATGCGCGCGCAATCACCGAACGCTTCGGGGCGCAGGATGTAGTCGATCCGGCACGTTCACATCATTAAGAGCGGATTCGTCCTGGCCAGCTCGCCGATGCTGGAAGGCTTGCGCATGCTACGGCGTTGTGGACTGACGCATGCAGGTCTGTACGTTTCACGGTGAGGACGGCGCTTGGTAGCGCCTGCGCAAACGCAAACGCGTTGGCACCGACGTGCACCGGACTTGCCCTAGCTCCAAATCCGCCGTGCATGGGTGGACTAGGCTGGAACCGATCCCAGCCCAGTCCGTGCCATGCGCTTTCCGAGATTCCGGCCCCTCCACCTGTCGTCCCTGCTGTACGGCGTGATGCTGTGCAGTGGCGTCACGGCTGCCGAGGCAAGCGCGCCCGTGGCTGCGGAGGCGCGCAAGGTGTATGTCGATTGCGCAGTCCAGCGCGCATTCTCGGTCTCGCTGCCCAGCCTCGAGGTGGCCGACATGCTGGCCTATGCGGCGATGCGCGCCTGCGAGGCGGAGCGGCATGCGCTCTACGAGCGGGTACTGGAACATTACGGCCACCGCAGCAAGGCTGAAGCCGAGCAGCGCGCAATGGATTACGTGGATGAGGTCGACACGGCCCTTGTCGAGCGCCTGTCCTTGCGTCTGCGCGAGGCGGCCCTGCGCAGCGGCACGCTGGCCACCTCGGGTTCCTCGATCTGATCGCACGCCCGGGCCATCGGCCCATACTCGGCTGAGTCGATTGCATGCGCCCTGCTAGAGCAGATTCGTCCTGAATGGCTCAGTCGAGGCCGAGGCGGATTGGTCACGGGACAAGGCGCGGCGACGCGACATGGCGGTGCCATGGCAAGGAGCCGCAACGCAGTGCCGTGGGCAAGCCGTCCGGCCTCGACGAGCTGGTCAGGGCGAACCCGCTCTAAAATCGCGCCACCCCGGCCCGATTGCCCTGTCCATGCTCCGTCTCCTGCTGCCCGTTTTCTTCGCGCTGCTGCTCTGCTGCGCAGGTTGCGCCGGCATTGCGGGAAGCCCGGGACTTGCGGCAACGCCGCGCTTGTCCACGCATGAATTCCGCTTCGCCGACGGCGGCCGCGCGCTTTACTTCGTGATCGACAAGGGCCCACGCGCGACGAACACGCCGCGCACGCTGGTGTTCGTCGTGCCCGGTTCCGACTGCCTCAGCATGGCGCCCTTCCTGCCCCAATACTTCGACGGCCTCGACGGCGCCGGCGCCCTGCGCATCTTCATCCTGCACAAGCGCTTCATCGGCCTGCATGATGACGGGCGCAACTGCAGCGCCGCCTACACGGCGGCCGATCATCCGTCGCGCTGGCTGGCGGACCAGAGTGAATTCATCGAAGCGCAACTGGAAATGGCTGCCGCCAACGGCGAGCGGCCGAAGCAGGTTGTGGCGCTGGGCATTTCCGAAGGCGGGGAAGTGGTGCCGCTGCTGGCGCGGCGCTTTGCCCGGATCAGCCATCTGGTGATCGTCGCCAACGGCGGGCTGAATCCTGCCGATAGCCTGCGCCTGCAGGCGCAGCGCCATGGCTTTGCAGACGAAGCCGAGGCAGTGCGTGCGCGCTGTGCCAATACCGTCGACCCCGATAGCGCCCAAGCTGCCGGCCGCAGTTGCCGCTACTGGAACGAGCTGTATGCCCTCGATCCGAATGCCAGCCTGATGGCGCTTGAGCTGCCGATCCTGGTGGCGATGGGGGAGGGCGATGCGCTGGTTGCGCCGGACTCCGCACGACTACTGGCACGCCAATTCGAGCGCGCCGGCAAGCAGAACCTGCAGCTCTTGTTGTTTCCCGGCGCAAACCACGCCCTTG
>DATBUE010000156.1:0-8291 GCA_036516375.1 Noviherbaspirillum sp.
ATGCGCGCCAGTTGACCGAGGCCGACGAGAAGCAGATCCGCAAGGAGATCGAAGGCAAGATCGAAATCCGCGAACTGACGCCTGAAGGCCGCGCCGCCTTCATCGAGAAATCGAAGCCGATCTACAAGGAATTCGAAAAGCGCATCACGCCGGCCCTGCTGCAAAAGGCCATGGCCGCAGCGGCAGCCAAGTAATCACATAAGAAAACGGGGACCGTCATGCTCGCAGCAATAAGCAGACTCATCGACCGCATCGAAGGCTTTGCCATGGTGGTGCTGATCCTCACCGCGACCATCGTCGCGGTGGTTCAGGTGGCAGCCAGGTACGTGTTCAACAACTCACTGTACTGGTCGGAAGAGCTCATCCTGTATGCACTCATCTCGATGAGTTTTCTCGCTGCGAGCATGGGGGTGCGCCATTCGGCGCACATCTCGGTCGAGGCGGTGTTCGCCTTCGTCGGTCCCCGAACCGCGCGCGTGCTGAAACTGGTTTCCGCCGTGCTCGGCATGGTGTTCGCCGGTGCGCTGGCCTACTACGGCTGGGTGCTGTTCTCCAACACCAACGACATGGGGCAGCTGTCCCCGGCCATGCAGATACCGGTGGCCTATATCTACCTGACGATTCCCATATCCGCCGTGCTCATGTTCGTGCGTTACCTGGAGCAGGCGGTTCGCCTGGTGCAAGGGCAGCAGCAGGAAACGATCAGCCTTGTAAGCGCGACCTGAAAGAGACAACAACATGGTATCTGCACTCGTTCCCATTTTCTTCGGCCTGCTGCTGTTCGGGCTGCCGATCTTCGCTTCGCTCGCGCTGGCCGTCGGCCTGGCGCTCCAGTTCTTCGGCGGAGTTGATCCGATGGTCGTGCCCATGCGCATGTTCTCGGGCATGAACAACTTCTCGCTGATGTCGATTCCGTTCTTCATCCTGGCGGCGGAGTTGATGCGCATCGGCGGCTTGTCGGACCGCCTCATTGATCTGGCCAAGGCCTTGATCGGCTGGCTGCCGGGCGGGCTGGCGGCTGCCACGGTGCTGGCCTGCCTGTTCTTCGGCTCGATCTCCGGCTCCAGCCCGGCCACCGTGATCGCCATCGGCACCATCATGTACCCGGCCATGGTCAAGGCCGGTTACAACAAGTACTTCGCGATTGGCCTGATCACCACCGCCGGCACGCTGGGCCCGATCGTCCCGCCCAGCATCGCGCTGATCATCTACGGCTCGGTCACCGGCACGTCGGTGGGCAAGCTGTTCGCGGCGGGCCTGCTGCCGGCCTTGCTGATCGGTTCGCTGCTGATTGCCTACAGCTGCTGGTATTCGGTCCGCAACAAGTACCCGCGCGACACCTTCCCGACGATGGCCCAGATCGGCACGGCCTTCAAGCGCTCCGCCTGGGGCCTGGGTCTGCCGGTGATCCTGCTGGGGGGCATCTACAGCGGCATCTTCACGCCGACAGAATCGGCCGCGGCTGCCTGCCTGTACGGCTGGCTGGTCGGTGCCGTGGTGTATCGCACCATCAGCATGCGCGACACGGTAGAGATCCTGCGCAATACCGGCCTGCTATCGGGCACGCTGCTGCTGATCACGGCCGGTGCTTCCGCCTTCTCCTGGATTCTTGCCAGCACCGGCGCACCGACCCAGTTGGCGACCCAGGTCCTGTCCAGCACCGATTCGCCCATCCTCATCATGCTGCTGTTCAACCTGATCATGCTGGTTGCCGGCTGCTTCCTGGACAGTGCGTCGGCGATCATCATCCTGTCGCCGCTGATGCAACCGATTGCTGCGCAGGTCGGCGTGGATGCGATCCACTTCGGCATCATCACGCTGGTCAACCTGTCGGTTGGCATGCTCACGCCGCCGGTCGGCCTGAACCTGTTCGTGGCCATGGGCATCGCGAAGATGACGCTGTACGAAGTCTTCCGCGCCTCGCTGCCGATGATCGTGCTGATGCTCGTCGCGCTGCTGATCGTGACTTACGTACCCACCATCAGCACGCTGTTGCCGAGCATGCTGTTCTGACGTGGGCGTCGCAGGCATGACACCGAGTACGCCACAGCGACGCGTGGTCCTGCTGTCCACCGGCGGGACGATTGCCAGCGCACCGGGACGCGATGGCCGCAGCGTCTCCGGCGCTTTGCCGGGCGAGGTGCTGGTGCAGCGCACCGAGTTGGATGCTGCGATCAGCGTCGAGGTGCGCTCGGTGTTCCAGAAGCCGAGCAATGCGATAGGCCCGGACGACTGGGCCGTGCTGCGCGAGCAGTGCGAGGCGTTGATCGCCGGCGGTAGCGTGGACGGCATCGTCATCTCGCACGGCACGGATACGCTGGAAGACACCGCGTACTACCTGGAATGCGTGCTGGAGAGCCCGCGCGTGCCGGTCGTGCTGACCGGTTCGCAGCGTGTGCCGAACGAGGTGGGCACGGACGCCTATGCCAACCTGCGACGCGCGATCGAACTCGCGGCGGCGCAAGAGAGCAGGGGGCTGGGCGTGCTGGTGCAGTTCAACGAATCGATCTTCAGCGCGTCATTCGTGCGCAAGGTCAGCAGCTTCCAGCTACATGGCTTCGATGCGCCCGGCATAGGGCCTCTCGGCTACAACGACGGCGGGCGCGTGCGCATCCTGCAACGCCCGATGCGCCAGCCGCGCGTGCGTCACGAAGCTGCACTGCCACGCGTGGACATCGTGCCCGTCTATGCGGGCGCCGATGCCGGCTTTCTGCAAGCGGTGCTGGCGAGCGGGCCGGCCGGCGTGGTCATCGACGGCCTCGGGCGCGGGCACGTTCCGCCCGACTGGATGGGGCCGATCCGGGCTGCAGCCGAGCGCGGCGTCAAGGTGCTGGTGTGCAGCAGCACCCTGCACGGCCCGACTTTCCAGAGCTATGAGTTCCCGGGTTCGCTGCACGACCTGGAACAAGCCGGCGCCGTGGGGGTGAGCGACCTGAGTGCGCGCAAGGTACGCATTCGCCTGGCACTCCTGCTGGCGGCCGGCATTCAGGATAGTGCAGCGATCCGCCGCGCCTTCGACTGGCAGAGCGCGCGCCAAGACACTTAATCACCGGTTTTTCCCATGTCCGACAATTCGAACGCAATTCTCGGCGCCGAGGCGATCAGCGCCATGGCGCATGTGCGCGCCGAGCGCCTGATCTCTACCCAACGCGCACTCGCCCGCTTCGGCTTGCGCGAGGATGGCGGCGTGGCGCGCGAAGCCCTGACCCCGGTCGAGCTCGACGCCCGGCGCTGGCTGTGCAGCCTGTTTGCCGATGGCCATTACAGCTGGCACGTCGATGCGGCGGCCAACCTGTTCTTGCGGCGCGCCGGCCGCGAGGATCTGGATCCGGTCGTGACCGGCAGCCATATCGATACCCAGCCGGTGGGCGGCTGGCTCGATGGCGCCTACGGCGTCATCGCCGGCATCGAAGCCATGCGCGCGCTGGACGACGCCGGCATCCGCACGCGCCGCCCGATCGAGGTGGCAGTCTGGACCAACGAAGAGGGTTCGCGCTTCAATCCGGGCGCGATGGGATCGAGTTCCTTCGCCGATCCCACACGCCTGCCGGCGCTGCTGCAGGCGCAGGATGTCGCCGGCGTGCGCTTCGAGACGGCGCGCGACGCGGCGCTTGCGGCGACGCCCCAAGCCGGCCAGGTGCCGCTGGGGCGCCGCCTGCACGCCTACGTCGAAGCGCATATCGAACAGGGACCGATCCTGGAAGCCGGCGGCTTCACGCTGGGCGTGGTGACCGGCATTCAAGGCGTGCGCTGGTTCGAATTCACCGTACTGGGCAGCAGCGCGCACGCGGGCACGACTCCGCTTGCGGCGCGCCAGGACGCGCTGATGACGGCCGCACGCCTCGTGGCCCGCATCGGTGAGCTGGGCGAAGCCCGCGACGACGGCGCGTTGCGCATTACCGTCGGACGCTTCGAGGCGGCACCCGGATCGATCAACACCGTGGCCGACCACGTGCTCTTCACCGTCGATCTGCGCCACCCGCAGGAAAGCATGCTCGAAGATATCGAAGCCGCCTTGCGGGCCCTGGCCGAGGAAGCAGGCGGCAACTGCCGCTGCACGATGCGCCGCCTGATGCAACGCGCGCCCACCCGCTTCGATGCCGATGTCCTGAAAGTGATCGACGCCGGCGTCGCGCATAGCGGCGTGCCTGCCTCCCGGCTCGGCTCGGGCGCCTTCCACGATGCCATGTATCTGGCCGACGTCTGTCCGACCGCGATGCTGTTCGTGCCCAGCCGTGGCGGCATCAGCCACAACCCGGCCGAGGATACGGCCGAGGCCGATCTCGCCGCCGGTGCTCGCGTGCTGGCTGGCGTGCTGACAGCGCTGGCGAACAGTTAGAACGCATTCGCTCTGACTCGCTCAGTCGAGGCCGGGGCGGATTGCCTGTGGGATCAGGGGGCTCGCCGAAGGGCGCGGCGACGCGACATGGCGGGTGTCATGGCAAGGAGCCGCAACGCCATACCGTGGGCAAGCCGTCCGGCATGGCGGGCTGTTAGGACCTGGCGATCTTCGAGGATGGCCATTCGTCCTCGCCCTTGGTCTTGTTGAAGATCGCCGCGACTTTTTTTGACAGCACCAGCAGGTGCTGTTGTTTCGGCCAACGCGCGGTCCTTGCGCCGTAACTCGCGTTCCAGTTCCTGGATGCGGCGCCGGTCCTGCCTGACCTGTTGCGAGCTTGCCCGCGCCTCTTCGGGATTGGCCAAGGTCTGCGTCGCAGCCTGCCGCCAGCGCTCCAGTTCCTGCGGATACACCCCGTGTTCCCGACACCAGGCACTTGGGGGCGCCTCATCCATCGCCGCTGTCGTCAGCACGGCTTCGAATCGGGCATGGACAGCGCATCCGCACGCATCGCTCCAGTGTCATACGCTCACACCGCTCTCGCACGACACCACTTCCACACGTCGCGCTCTCCGGCGGCAACCACCGTGCTACTTCACTGTCTTTGAATTCCTGCCTTGCCCTCCGCTCAAGCCGATAAAAATGAACTCTTGAAGCTCACTTTTGATAAACATCAACTCGTTTTAATTAAATAAAAATTTCCCCTGATGGTGGGTTGCATTCCCATGAATATGGGATTTGTTCGTTGATTGGCAGCCCTAGAATCGCCCGCAGCCGGCCAGCGTCTTCTTCTCCATTAACCGATTTTTATTCAAAAAGATCGAATCTATTCAAATCATGGATACCTTGCTGAATCAGCGGCGACAAATGTTCAATCCCGGCCTTCAGATGTGTGCGAACGTGATGGAATTCGCGCGGGCGGCCGCACTCAGGCGACAGGCAAGAATTGCCACTCTGGGCCCCTGCGGGACGAGCAGCGAATACGTTGCATCCTGTTTTTCAAGGAACATGGAATTGGCCGAAAGCAGACCCAGCCTTTATGCCTCCTATGAGGAAGCGGCGGAAAGCGTGATTGGCGGAGAAAACGATCTCCTGCTCGTCGCGAACGCATATGCAAACATCAATCGTTTCTACATATCCGAAACGCTCAGCCTGACCACCTTGTTCGTGCTGGACACCCCTTCATATGGGCTTGCTTCGCTGATTCCGCTGGAGGAGTTGATGCGAAAGGATGAAGTCGTCATTTCTACCCATCCCGCGCCGGCGCATCTTGCAAAGTCCTTCATGTCCGGCTTTCAAGGTGAAATCAAGATCGAGGTGGCTTTGTCGACCAGCGAAGCGGCTCGGCGTGCCGCTTCGCGCGAAGTCGATGCCTGCATTACCAACGATCAGGCTCGCGCACTGCATGGCCTTGACTTCATCTCTCCGGTTCGTCCGATTCAAATGGTGTGGTCCGTGTTCAAGAATCGTGGCGACATGAGTTTTCCAAACTTTAACTCTCTTCCTGGAATTCTGGAAAATGAAATCCGTACTCATAATTGATAAGTCCCTTCCGATCGGTGTCTGCAGCAACGTCGCTGCCATACTCGGCATGACAATGGGGAAGACGATTCCCGACTTGATCGGCCACGAGCTTCTCGATGGCTCCGGCAACTCGCATCCCGGCATCACGACCCTTCCGCTTCCTGTGATCGGCGCCGCCAAAGATGTGATTTCCTTCATCCGGCGCTCCTTGACCAGTCCCGAATATGAAGGCATCCACTGCGTCGGGTTTCCCGTCATTGCCCAGTCGTGCCGCACCTATGAGGAGTACGCGGAAAAGTTGGCGGGTGCGAAGTTCGATGACATCGCATATCTAGGCATCGGCCTCTATGGTCGAACCGGAAAAATCAATCAACTGACGGGCGGTCTGCGTCTGCTCGGAAGCGAAGCCGATGCCGCCGTGGCGGCATGACCTTGATCGTGTGATTTTTCAACGAGGAAAACAATGCTCGCGGAAGTATCTGTAAAAAATGAAATGAGGCCCGGATTCCTCCAGGCTTCATACAAGAAGGCGAACGCTCCAACGATCGTCCTTTTGTTCAATGTAAAAAAAGACGTCGTTCTACCCAATCACAAGCACGGGCAGCACCAGTTCGGCTACACCTTCTTCGGTGAATACGATTTCCTGATTGACGGCACCCGCTATCTCGCCGTCGGCCGGGACAGCTACCACATTGAAGGTGGGATTTATCACGCAGCGGTAGCCAATAGCGATTACTACTCGATGGATTTCAAATACATCGGAAAGGAAGGGCTGGACGCCCCTGTCGCGTTCAACCCGATTGTCCCGTCTGCGGATGCAAAGGGAAACCCGCTGGGAGAAGTGTTCTTTAACGAGGAATCCCAGGGAAGGGTGCGGACCATGCAGCTGCGGGGAGCTGTCGAATACACCTTTCCTCCCATCCGCTCCGGGCTTGAGCGAGCGCTGGTCGTTTCCGCAAAAACGACCGTATGGATCGACTCCAAACCCGCATTGCTCGAGCCGATGAAAATCTATCGCATCGAATCCACCGAAAAATTGAACCTGAAGATTGAAGGCGATGAGAACGAAGCCTTCCTCTATGAAATCTGATTCGGCGCGTCATTCCCGCATCCCCGCTTGAAGGAAACCTGTTTTGAATACGATCGCCGCAAGACTCGAGCAGAAGCCGTTCCTCACATTCGTGATCTGCACTGCCGTCATCCTTACCGTTTCCATGGGCGTAAGGCATACCTTCGGCTTGTTTCTTCCCTACCTGACCGAGCAGAACGGGTGGGGGCGGGAGGTGTTCGCCTTTGCGGTCGGACTTCAGAACCTGATGTGGGGCGTGGCCCAACCGTTTGCCGGTGCCTTGGGTGATCGCTTCGGGGCGCATAGGGTCATGCTGGGTGGCGCCGTCCTGTATGCGGTCGGCCTGTTCGGCATGGCCTTTTCCACCACACCGCTGATGCTTTCGCTGACTTGCGGTGTCCTGATCGGAATCGCGCATGCCTGCACGACATACAGCATTGCCTTCGGCGCGCTCGGGCGGCGGGTTACGCCGGACAAGCGGTCCAAATTCATGGGATTGATTTCCGCGGCCGGATCCTTCGGCCAGTTTGCAATGGTGCCGCTAGGGCAGATAGCGATATCTTCGTTGGGGACGACCACGACCTTGTTTATCCTGGCCGCCGCCGTCCTGCTGATCCTGCCGCTGTCCAGCGGCCTGCGCGAAGCCCCCCGCGCGCAGACAGGCTCACACCAGGTTGCTCCGCAGAGCACCATCAGTGCCTTGCGCGAGGCATTGGGACACCGCAGCTTCCTCTTGCTGGTGCTGGGTTACTTCGTATGTGGCTTCCAGGTAGTGTTCATCGGCGTCCATCTCCCGGCCTATCTGCGCGACGGCCAGCTTCCCAGTTCGGTTGCCCCCACTGCCTTGGCCTTGATCGGTCTTTTCAATATTTTCGGAAGTTACGCCGTGGGCTTGCTGGGCAGCGTCATTCCGCAAAAGATGATCCTTTCATCGATCTACCTGCTTCGCAGCGTGGTCATCGTGATTTTCCTGGCCGTACCCTTGTCGCCGCTCAGCGTGTACGTATTCTCGGCCTGCATGGGAGTGCTGTGGCTATCCACGGTGCCCCCGACGAATGGAATCATCGCCAGGATTTTTGGAGTCACGCACTTTTCCATGCTCTCGGGAGTCGCCTTCTTTTCCCACCAGATCGGCAGCTTCCTGGGAGTCTGGTTGGGAGGCTACTGGTACGACCGCGCAGGCAATTACGGCCCAGTTTGGGACTTCATCGTTCTTGCAGGATTGGTTGCCGCCGTCTTGCACCTTCCCATCCGTGAAAAACCGGTCGTGCGTACCGCGAGTGCAGGCGCATGAAATTGCTCCCGCAAAGGAAAAAGCTGATTGCGGCATTGGCTTGGTGTGCCGTAGTCATGGCGGTG
>DATBUE010000157.1:0-3903 GCA_036516375.1 Noviherbaspirillum sp.
AGTGGGATGCAAAGACTGGCGTCTTCCATTCCAATCCCGAGGATCCCGCCGACAAGAACAGCGCGACCGTCAACAGTGGCGTGCTCAGCTACCTGAACAAATTTGGCCGCAGCGGCCAGTACAAGACCTACGACCCTGTCGGAGAGCTGTATTACGAAGGCTTGCGCTATTTGCAGGGCAAGCAGCCGTCTCCGGAAGCGACGGCAGATATGACGGCGGCCATGCAGGACGGTTTCCCTGTACTGCAGAAATGGCAGGACCCGATCACTGCCGCATGCCAGCGCAATTACATCTTGGCGATTGCCGACGTCAATACCCATTGGGATCGTTACATTCCCGGCAACGTGCGCACCACCCACGGCGGCGGCAACGATGCCTTCGACGCAGCACGGGCGAGCGAAAAGGCAGCCGCAAGCACGCCGGCGCTGGATGTCAAAACCTGGACCGGCGCAGTCGGCAAACTGGAGGCCGACGCCAGCGGAATCTACGCGAACCCCAAGCCGAACGCCAAGCTGGCCAATCTTGAATCGGCGGACACCGGATCCGGCGGACACGGCACCTATTACATGGCCGGCTTGGCCTACTGGGCCAATACGCAGGACATCCGGTTGGACAAGCCGGTTCGGGTCAAGACCTTTGCAATCGATGTCGATGAAGGCGGCGACGGCAAGATCGATGGCAACCAGCGCGGACTGCCACCGCGTGAAAGCCAGCTTTATCTGGCAGCAAAGTATGGCGGCTTCACTGACCGGAACGGGGACGGCAATCCATTCATCACACTGGATGCGGACGGCAAGACAGTCGTCAAGGGAAGCAATGCCGAATGGGACAATGGCGGCGGTGTTCCCGCCAACTACTTCCTCGCCGCGCAGCCACAGGAGATGATCGCTGCCATTCGCGGCGTCTTTGCCAACATCGGCTCCAGCAGCGGGACCATGTCCGGCGTCGCCATTTCCAGCAGCAGGCTGGGTGCCGGCGGGGCTTCTGTCTATCAACCCGGATTCGATCCGTTCCGCTGGAGCGGGAGCTTGCGGAAACTGGCGATCGCGCCCGGTTTGGACAGTGCCATTCACATTTCCACCAATGCGCAGTGGGATGCAGGCGAGATTTTGACCGGCGGCAAGGGAAAGAAAGGCAAACCGGCGCCGGCGGAGCGAAAGATCTACACGAGCGTAATCGAGCAGGGCGTGACCAAAACCATCCCGTTTCTTTGGGACGAGCTGTCATCAGCCCAGCAGGCCGCGCTCGACACCGCGCCTGCCGCCGCTACCCAGGACGGGTTGGGGCGCGACAGGCTGGATTACCTGCGGGGCGAACGCGGGCGCGAAATCGGACAGCCGAACGGAGTCTTGCGCAAGCGCGAGCGCATCCTCGGCGACATCGTCAACAGCAATCCGCTCTACGTGGGTGCGCCAGGCATGCGCGCATTCGGCCCCGGTTATGCCGCCTTCCTGGAAGAGCACCGCCAGCGCCGTGCCGCCGTCTACGTTGGCGCCAATGACGGCATGCTGCATGCCTTCGATGCAGCCGACGGCAACGAACTGTTTGCCTACATACCGTCTGCATTGATCGCCAACCTGCCCGCACTGGCGGATCCGGATTACATGCATCGCCCGTATGTGGATGGCGGTTTATCGGCCGGGGAGGCGCTGGTCCACGGCAAATGGAAGAGCGTGCTGGCCGGCTCATTCGGCGGCGGCGCCCAGGGCCTGTTTGCGCTCGACATTACCGATCCGGCCAGCTTCGAAAATGGGGCTGGCGCCTTGTTCGAATTCACCGACGCGGACGACGCCGACATGGGCAATCTGCTCGGTGCTCCGGCGGTCGCGAAGTTCCGCGTCAAGACGGACAAGGGAGTGCCGGAGTACCGGTATTTCGTGGTGGCCGCCAGCGGATTGAACAACTACGTCGATGACGGGGAGAGCAGGTTCAACAAGGATGCGGCCGCGGCGCTGTTCCTGCTTGCTCTCGACAAGCCGGCATCGGAGGCATGGAAGCTCGGCTCCAACTATTACAAGTTGCGCCTGCCTGCACCGAATGCGTCTTTGCAGAACGGCCTCGCCCAGCCGGCGCTGGTGGTCGGTCCCGATGGCGCCGTGCGCTACGCGTATCTGGGGGACCTTCAGGGCAATCTGTGGCGCCTGGATTTCCGCGACGATGCGCCCTGGAGCAAGGCCACGGGCAACGCCAAACCGGTGTTCATCGCGCAGCACGGAAAAGACACGCGGCAACCGATCACGACCCAGCCCCGCGTTGCTTTTGCGCCGGGCGGCGGATACCTCGTGCTGTTCGGTACCGGAAAGTTCGTCGAGGACGCCGACGCGGCCTCCGGCAACTTTGCCATCCAGACCTTTTATGCCGTGCACGACAATCTCCGCAGTCAATCAACGCTTACGCGTACGCACCTGGCGCCACGTACTGCGACAGCAGTGGATGACGGATTCACGATCAGCGGAGAAGTCTTCCAGTACGGCGCGGGCGGAAGCAGCGGGTGGTACTTCGACTTTCCCGATTCAGCGAAAACCGGCGAGCGGCTTGTGACCAACGCGGCCATCCTGAACGGTTCCGTCTTCTTCAACAGTCTGGTGCCCGGAGCCGATCCTTGCGTAGCCGGCGGTGGACGGCAGTACGAATTTTCAATTCTCACCGGCGTGCCGCAAGTGAAAGTCACCGGCAGGCCGTCGACCGTGGGACTGCTTGGCACGCCGGTATTGTTCGAGACCGAGATCGAAGTCGGGCAGCGCAATGCGGTCGGTGCACGCGTGGTGAAACGCCGACATGGCCGTGTCGCTTTCGGTACCGATGGCGCAACATTCGACGGCGGCAGCCAAACCCGCCTGCGCGCAGGACGGTTCAGTTGGCGAGAAATTCTGAACTGGCAGGAGTTGCGGGATGCATGGACGAAAAAATGAATTGCGCCAGCGTGGATTCACGCTGATTGAGCTGATGGTCGCACTGGCAATCGTTGCCATTCTGGCGGCGATTGCCTATCCGTCTTACCAGGAATCGGTGCGCAGGGCCAAGCGCGCCGAGGCGCGCGCGGCCTTGTTGCAGGTCATGCAGCAGCAGGAGCGGTACTACTCGCAGCGCAATACCTATCTTGCCTACTCGGCCGCGTCCACCGATGCCGATGAAAAGCGCTTCAAGTGGTTCTCGGCTGGCGATGCGGCCGGCAGTGCCTATGAGATTCGTGCCGTCGCATGCACCGATCTCAGCCTGCAGGAGTGCGTTGAAGTACAAGCCTTGCCTGGGACATCCAAGGTCGACTCCGCCTATACAGACCCGAAGTGTGGAACGCTCACCTTGACCAGCCGCGGCGAGAAAGGCGCAAAGGACGCAGCGTGCTGGAGGTGAGTTGCGGAACGTGGCGTATGTGCCGGCTGGCGCCGGGATTCACGCTGACCGAGTTGATGGCGGTGGTGGCGATTGCCGCCATCCTGCTCGGCCTTGCGGTGCCGGGCATGCGCAGCCTGGTCCAGAGCCAGCAAATCACTACAGCCGCCAACGACCTGCTCACAGCGATCAATCTGACCCGTTCCGAAGCCATTCAACGCGGGCGTCGCGTCGATCTCGTTCCTGCCGACGGCAGCCATTGGAACAGCGGCTGGTTGATATTCGTCGACGACAACAACAACCAGGTTGCCGACAAGGGGGAGCGCATCATCCATACCCGCGACGCCTTGCCGGCCGATCTGACGATCAAGGCCAAGCTCACCGGCACCGATGACTACATCGCCTATCAGGGCAGCGGCCGCACGCGTACCAATGCCAGTTCACAGACTCCGATGGCGGGAACGCTCAGCCTTGCAATCGGAAATCACGAGAGACGAATCATCATCAACATGATGGGACGGGCTCGCGTGTGCAATCCGCAGGCCAAGTCCAACACTTGCTGAGGCGGGG
>DATBUE010000158.1:0-2072 GCA_036516375.1 Noviherbaspirillum sp.
GGATGGGAGACATGGTTTACCGAAGGCGAATGCAGTGAGTACCTGCACCTGCCATGTGTGGTAGTTCGCGCTAAATAGTTCCTGGGCCTTTGCGCGGTTTCCTTGCAACAGTGCCCGCTTCCGCGGCCTGCCCTCGGCGCGGCGGCAGCTCCACCCTTGCGTCAGCACGACTTCGCCACGGTTGCCGCGATGTTTCAGCAGTTCCGCCCAGATGCAGCGGCCAATTCCGTCGCGACGAGCACGCGGCCAGCCTAGTCGTGCCGCATGTCGCCATCGCTCACCTCATCCTCGGTCTTGAACACCGGCAGCGACAGCGAATAGCGGATCGCCGCCAGGCGAAACAGGAAACCGAAGCCAAGTGCCAGGCTGGTCGCCAGATCGGTGGCCACGCTTGCATGCAGCATGCCGACATACAGCGTGCCGGCCGCCAGAGATACCGAGGCGTACAGGTCGCGCTGCAGGACCAGCGGCACCTGCCCGCACAGCATGTCGCGCAGCAGGCCGCCGAAGATCCCCGTGATCACACCCATCAACACTGCAATGGCCGGGTGCACATTCATCGAAGCGGCGATGTCGCACCCGATGATGGTGAAGGCGATCAGGCCGAGCGCATCCAGGATCAGGAAAGCCTTCTTCAGGCGATGCATCCGGCGCGCCAACAAGGCCGCAACCACCGCCGCGCCGATGGTAAACAGCAAGTACTCCGGATTGGCGACCCAGCCGAGCGGGTAGTGACCGAGGATCACATCGCGCACCGAGCCGCCGCCCAGCGCCGTGACGGTGCCGACCAGACACAGGCCGAACAAATCCATGCGCCGGCGCATGCCCATCAGGGCGCCGGAGGCGGCTTCGGCCGCGATGGCGACCAGGTAGATCAGGTGCAGAAGAGTCAATCGAACCTCGGGAAGATGGCTGTGCGCGCCACGGCGCACGGGGCAGGCTGTCGAAAAGCGACTGCGCAGCCCGATCCCGGGGCCTGCTCGCTACGTTTTTCAACAGCCTGTCAGGGCGTCGGTGAAGAGCGGGCGCATGCGGGGCGGGACCGCGCCTTGCGTGCCGAGGCGCAATGGTATCGCTTCGAGCAATTTCCCGTGTTTGCCAACGGCATCCGAATCCACCGTCGCAGTTTGCCGCGACGTCGGCCGCGATGTGGTGTAAAAGGAGCCCCCAGCCCTCGCTTCCAAGGAATCCCATGCCCCAACTCCAGTTCGAATTGCGCGGCGATTACGTCGAACTCAACCAGCTCCTCAAGCTGGCCGGCATTTGCGACAGCGGCGGGGCCGGCAAGATGCTCGTGGCCTCGGGCGCCGTGTCGGTGGATGGCGTGCGCGAATTGCGCAAGACCTGCAAGGTTCGGGCGGGGCAGGTGGTCGGCGTGGGTGACGTGCGCATCCTCGTCGTCGCGTCCTGAAAGACTGATGCGGCGCGCGTGGCTCCCGCAAAGCCCGGCGTCGCGTTCCTGGCTTGTGTCCCGGCTTTGCATTCCCGATTCCGGCGAAGGCGGCATGCCGCATCGCGCTGCTCACTTCATCAACTGCCCGGTCAAGTCCGCTATTGCCGCGAGAATGCCGGCGATCTTGTTCACTGCATGCGCCTTGACCTGAATGGCCGACACTTCGGACGAGAGCGCCTTGATCCCGTCGACCCGCTCCTGATCCAGCGCGACGATGGAGAGTTCATCTGCGTGAAAGACCATCATCTTTTCATCGAGCAGCTTTGCGCGACTGCGCGCCGAGGATCAGCGACTGCAATCTCAGACGCTGCGAGGTGTCGATGCCGGGCGGGTCGTGCGTGATGCTGAAGAATCCGGCCTGCGCGCGCTGCCTGGTTTTCAGGAGCGCGTTGTACTCCTCGCTATACACGTAGTAGACAGCTATCCGATGGCGCAGGCAGGCGTGTGGAACCGGGTTTCCTTAAATGCAACCTATGGGAGCGTTTTTCACGTTGAAAGAAAACACCATGGACATTAAATCATTGCTTCGTAACACAACACCACCACCACCACCACCACCACCCGGAGAGGCCAACGCGTCATCCGACGCATCATTTCGTCAATCTTCGGTAGATGTTCC
>DATBUE010000159.1:0-1862 GCA_036516375.1 Noviherbaspirillum sp.
TGAAACTGAGCGAAGTGACCAGTTTCTATTACCCGGGTCAGGACAACCTGCTGGTCGTGACCTTCACGATGGAGTCGGCTTCCGGCAAGGCGCGCGCGTCGATGCGCAAGCGCCAGTACTGGTCGAAGGAGGCGGGCCAGTGGAAAATCGTCTACGAACTCAACCTCTGATTTTCCCTTCGCTCCCTCTCTCTGATGGCCGGCATCGCGCCCGATGCCGGTTCGCTCGCTCGGCGTTCTTCTGAGCCTGCGCAACACCTTGTTGTGCAGCGGCCTTTTCCCGGGTCGCTTTTGTTTCTTCTCCTGAACTTCCCCTAGGGCCGCGCGGTCACTTTCCGTGGTGCTTCGGCGCGGATCTCGCAAGCCAAAGCCGGCTTCTTGCGTTTCAGGAGTTGCAGCAATTGAACAATGTTCCACCCCCGCCAAGACCGCAGCATGTGCATCCGGCACCGTCTTCAGGTGTCTGGCCGCCGCATGCGGCTTTCGGTGACCGCTCCTCTTTCCCAGAGTGGGATCCGGGGGCGGGACCGGGATACCCGACCGGTCCCGGCTACCCCTATCAGGCTGCACCCCCACCTTTTGCCGAAGCAGCCTATCCATGGCCGGACGAACCGGTGCGCAAGCGTGACCGTGTCTGGCGCCGCGTCCTGAACACGATTGCGATATTCCTGGTTGGCGGGGCGGCAGGCGTGGCTGGCGCATGGTGGGCTCAGCTTCCGGATTTTGCTTCGGAACAATCCGCTACGATCAGCGCTCCGGACACATCCGGAGCGTCGATGCCGGCTGCTGCCGCCAGTTCGCTGGTTCCTCCTTCCTTTGCAGAGTCCGAGAGTGGGGCGGCGGACGACGACGGTGCTGAGCCCGAAACCAGGCCGCCCTTCATCCCACGCCTACCGTATGCCCTTGATCTCGGCAGCGACCCCGCCGCGTCTTCTGCCGACGGCGCTAGCGAGGGGAAGGCTGCGATAGATGTCGAAGCTGCTGCCGACAACAAGGAAGGCGAGAGGCAGGAGACTGCCAGAGCGCGGGCGAAGCCGGATTCCGCGAGCGGCGAGCCGCAAACCGCAACTGATAGCACGACGACCGGCGCCGGCACAGCTTCCCATGAGCGCAGCGACGCCGGGAAAGCCGTGAGCAAGGGGGCAAAATCTCCCGCAGTCCAGCGCAACGTGGATCGGGTGGAGACGAAAAAGAAAGGCACCTCGACCAAGCTGGCCAGCGCGGCGCGCAATTCGAAGTCAAGCAGCGCGAGCGGCAAACGCACCGCCCCCAAGCCCTCCAGCCGTGAAATGGAACGAATCCGTCAGCAAGCGGCCGACGAACTATGGCGCAAGACCGTGCGCGAACGCATTCCGAGCAGCAGCGCGACGTCTCGTCGTGACCCGGCTTCGAGCGGGGCGTCGTCGACAGCCCGGGCTTCGGCCTTGCCGGTTTCGCGCCAGCGCGCCAAACGCTCGGTCGCCGCTGTCCGAGCCCAGTGGGCGCGCTGCGAGCGCAGCGACGGGTTCTGGCAGCGCGAGCGCTGCAAATGGCGGCTATGCGGTGGAAGCTGGGGCGAAGGCGGATGCCCCAGTTTCCGTAACAACGAGGAACACACGCCTTACAACTGACGGCCGCGTCCTCGCTTCCTCTTCCTCATGCCGGAATTAAGCCGCCATCTTCCGCGGCAGGGCATGCGCACTTGCGCGTGATACCTCATCCGGCTTCTCTTCAAGCTTGAAGAATGTAATAACAAAAGTATTACTTCCATTCGCGCAGTTCATACAAAGTTCCATATTTTATTTGCCGTACGGAAATTGTGTAGTACGATGTTCCAACTCGCTTGAAGAGGTTTCTATGAAGACCGCGATCCGCAAGATGGGA
>DATBUE010000160.1:0-3916 GCA_036516375.1 Noviherbaspirillum sp.
GTTCGCCGGTGACGGTCCGTCGTGGGCGGCAGCGCTGGCCAACAAGATCGATGCCTCGGCCAACAACCTCGGCATCACCTACCCGCAGATCAAGGCCGGCAACCTGCGCGCGCTGGTCGTCTTCACCGAACAGCGCGTGCCGGAACTGCCGGACGTGCCGACCATGAAGGAACTCGGCATCGATGTGGTGGCCGGTTCTTCGCGCGGCTACTCGGCACCGAAGGGCATTCCGGAGCAGGCACGCAAGGAATTCATCGCAGCGATGGACCGCGTGATCGCCAACCCGAACTTCAAGAAGGATGCCGCCGAGCGCGCCATGGTCATCGACTACAAGTCGGGCGAACAGTACGGCAGTTTCTTGAAGAAGCAGGAGCAGGAATTCAAGGGAGTCTGGGACGAAATCAAGGATGAAGTGAACAAGAAGTAATCCTTCACGCTCCGGCCGGCCGTCCCTTCCGCCCTGGCCAGCGGGACGGCCACCCGCTTTCATCCTGCCGCCGCGGCGGCAGCTTCCAAAGGAATTACCGTGAACAGCACCATCGTTCTGGGCATCGCCTCGATCGCGCTCGCGCTGGTCTTCCGTGCCCAATCCACCGACCTGCCAGTGGAAGCGCTGCGCCTGCCTTCCCTGCTGATCTGGGTCGTCATTGCCCTGGGCGCGATGATGATCATCGAAGAAGTGATCAAGCTGCGCCGTGCGCGTCGTGCCGACCCAGACACAGCCAAGACCGCGCTCGATGATGACGAACCCCTGCCTCCGGTCAACTGGCCCGTGCTTGCTGTCTTCGGCGCGGCGTCCCTTGCCTATGTGGTCCTGATCCCGATCGCCGGCTATCTGCTGGTGACGCCGCTGTTCCTGATCGGCGGCATCTGGCTCACCAAAACTGTCTCGCTGGCCAGGGCCGCGCTCATCGCCGTGTTCATGACCGCAATCATCTGGGTCATCTTCGTCTGGATGCTGCAGCTTCCTGTTCCGCTCTTGCCCGCGCTGAACTGACCGACCCAGGATCACTCATGGAAAACACATTCATTCTCACTGGTCTGCTCAATTCGATCGCGCCGACCAACCTGTTCTTCATCGTGCTCGGCAGCGCAATCGGCATTGTGGTGGGCGCCTTGCCAGGCCTGTCCGCTACGATGGCGCTGGCCCTGCTGCTGCCGCTGACCTTCCCGCTGCCGCCGGAAACCGGCCTGTGCATGCTGGCTTCGCTGTATGTCTCGGCCATGTACGGCGGCTCGGTCGCCGCCATCCTGCTGCGCACGCCCGGCACGCCCGCCGCGGCCGCCACGGTGCTCGACGGCTTTCCGATGGGTGTACGCGGCGAGGCCGGCCGCGCGCTCGGCATTTCGCTGGCGTCCTCGATGGTGGGCGGCGTCCTGTCCGGCATCGCACTGTTGCTGGCCGCGCCGCTCCTGGGCGATGTGGTGCTGCTGTTCGGGCCGGTCGAACTGTTCGCCATTGCCTTGCTCGGCATCACGATGATCGGCACGCTGACCAAGGGTTCGCCGATCAAGGGCTTGCTTTCCGGTGCGCTCGGGCTGCTGCTGGCGATGGTCGGCATGGATGCCACCACCGGCACCGCGCGCTTCACCTTCGACAACATCAATCTGTATTCAGGCATCGACTTCACCGCAGCCCTGATCGGCCTCTTCTCGGTGCCGCAGGCAATCGCGCTGGCCGAGCAGTCGCGCGTGAAAGAGCAACTGGCCAACCAACTACGCGATCGCATTCTGCCCCGCATGAAGGAATTCATGGAGCTGATGCCGAACATGCTGCGCTCGTCCTTGATCGGCGTGGTGGTCGGCGTCATCCCCGGTACCGGCGGCGATACCGCGAGCTGGTTCGCGTACAACGAAGCCAAGCGCTTCGCCAAGGACAAGTCGAAGTTCGGCAAGGGCGACCCCGGCGGCGTGGCGGCACCGGAAGCGGCCAACAACGCCGTCGTCGGCGGCGCACTGGTGCCGACGATTGCACTCGGCATTCCGGGCAGCTCGTCGGCGGCCGTGTTGCTGGGCGGCCTGATGGTGCACGGCATCCTGCCCGGCCCGACGCTCTTGACCGAATACGGCGACGTCACCTACACGCTGATCTGGGCCATCATTCTTTCGAACATCCCGATGTTCGTGCTGGGCCTGTTGATGATGCGCCTGTGCATCTACGTGACCCTGGTGCCGAAGATGATCGTCGCGCTGACCATCATCGTGCTGTCGGTGATCGGAGCCTTCGCGATCAACAACAACTTCTTCGACGTCTGGCTGATGGCCGGCTTCGGTGTGGTGGGCTATATCTTCGACCGCGCAAAGATCCCGACTGCGCCGATGGTGATCGGCCTGGTGCTCGGCTTCCTGCTCGATTCCAGCCTCAACCAGGCACTGCGTATCGGCTACGGCGAATGGGACGTGTTCCTGAAGAGCCCGATGTCGCTGGTGCTGCTGGTGATTGCACTGCTGTCCATCCTGCAAGCCACGCCGTTCTTCCGGCTGTTCGTGCGGCGCAAGCGTCACACCGTGCAGCCCGGCTCACAACCGCTCTGATAAACTTCGAGGCCCCCATGAATGCTCCGGAGACCGTCGCCTTGAACGAGGCCGCCGCCCCTGTCGAAACAGTACGTCCGATGCGCGATCGCGACATCGAGCCGCTGGTACGCCAGGTGGTGGAGGCGCTTGAAGAAGACATCGTGTTCGGCTACCTGCATCCGCGCGAGCGGTTGGTCGAGGATGACCTGCGTGCGCGTTTCAACCTGAAGCGCCACGTGGTGCGCCAGGTGCTGGGCGAGCTGGAGCAGATGGGGCTGATCGAGCGCAAGAAGAACATCGGTGCGCTGGTCAAGTCGTACACGGTCAAGGAAGTCATCGACCTGTACACGGTGCGCGACATCCTGGAAACCAATTGTGCGCGCCAGATCCCGCTTCCGGTTCCACCGGAAAAGCTGGCCGAGCTGGAAACCATCCAGCGCCAGCACGATGCCGCAGTTGCGGCTTCTGACCTGCGCACTGCATTCCGCGTCAACATCGCCTTCCACAAGGCCTTGTTCGCGCTGTCGGACAACGCGGCGCTGACCGAAATGATCGAAGTGGCCGCGCAACGCGCCCACACCATCCGTTCGCAATCGATGGTGTTCCCGCATTTCCTGGAAAAGGCGCGCCTGGACCACTGGGGCATGATCGAAGCGCTGCGCGCCTGCGACCAGGAAAAGTTGGTCGCACTCTGCCGCGATCACCTGCTGCCCTCGCGCGACGCCTACATCGAGCAAGAGATGCGCCGCGCCGGCAAGCCCCTGGCGACCCATGCAGCCACCAGCGTGGCCGCTGCCATGAACGCGGCGCCGCCAGCAGGCGCCGCCGCGCCGCTCTCGCCCCAAGCCTGATCCTCGGTCTTTCGACCTCTTTCCCAAGGATGGACCCATGCACGATCTGCTGCAGATCGGGACGTTCCCGACGCTCGCCCAGAATCTGATCGACAGCCATTTCCGCTGTCACGGTCTTGAGGCGATCGAACACGACGATGCACTACGCCAGCGCGTGCGCGGCATCGTCACGCGCGGTAACTACGCGGTGCCGCGCAGCGTGATGAAGCGCCTGCCGGCACTGGGGGTGATTGCCTCGATGGGCGTGGGCTACGACCTGATCGATCTCGATGCCGCGCGCGAACGCGGCGTGCGCGTGGCGAACACGCCGGATGTACTCAACGACGCGGTGGCCGAGCTGTGCATCGGCCTGCTGTTCTCGCTGCTGCGTCGCCTGCCGCAAGCCGACGCCTTCGTGCGCAGCGGCGCATGGAAGGAGGGCGCCTTTCCGTTGACGACCACGCTGGCGGGCAAGCACGTTGGCATTGTTGGACTGGGCCGCATCGGCAAGGGTATTGCGAGGCGGCTGGAGCCATTCGGTGTGCAGATTTCCTATCACGGCCGCAGCG
>DATBUE010000161.1:0-3584 GCA_036516375.1 Noviherbaspirillum sp.
CGACCGCCCAGCGTGGCTCGCGCGAAACGAAGCCGAGCCGGCGCTGCAAATCGAAGCGGTTGACCTTGTACACCACGCCGTCGATGTCGAAGGGAAGTGCGTCGCGCAACGCAGCCACATGGGCATGGAACTCGGCGAGTCCGGCTGCGCCGAGCACCACGCGTCGTTCGGCACTGACTGGCAATCCCATGTCGTGCAGGGCATCCAGCACCCCCGCATGCGTGGCGGGAACGTCCCAGCCCTGGATTTCACCCAGGCCGTAGGCAAAGAAACTGAGCGGGCGCCGCGCAGCAATCGAAGGATCGAGCTGGCGCACGGCGCCCGCTGCAGCGTTGCGCGGATTGACGAAAGCTTTTTCGCCAAGCTCGCTCTGGCGCGCGTTCAGGCGGTCGAAGTCGTCGCGCCGCATGTAGACCTCGCCGCGCACCTCAAGCACCGCGGCTCGGCAGCCTTTCAGGCGCAAGGGAATCTGTCTGATCGTCTTGATGTTCTGCGTGACGTTTTCGCCGGTCGCCCCATCGCCACGTGTCGCTGCTTGCACCAGCACGCCGTCTTCGTAGCGCAGGCTGAGCGCAAGTCCGTCGAACTTGAGTTCGGCCGCGTACTCCACGGGCGGCGCATCGGGCGCCAACTGCAATTCACGCCGCACGCGCTGGTCGAACGCAATCGCGCCGCCTTCGGTGGTATCCGTTTCCGTGCGAATCGATAGCATCGGAATGCTATGGCGTACCGGCTCGAACTGCGGCAAGGGCTTGCCGCCTACGCGCTGAGTCGGCGAACCGGGAGTGATCAGATCGGGATGAACCTGTTCCAGTTCGACCAGCTCGCGAAACAGCCGGTCGTATTCGGCATCCGGGACCGTGGGGCGGTCCAGAACGTAGTAGGCGTGATTGTGGCGCTCCAGTTCCTCCCTGAGCCAGGTTGCACGCGTCTGCGGGCTGGCGGCCTCTGCATCGTCGGACGGACGATGGGCGGCACCCTCGCTGAACAGGTCCGGCTGCATGATCAGGCGAAGAGACGGGTCGCTCGGGTCGAGCCCGCTGGCACCCCTGCCGCCTCCATGTTGCTGTAAAAGGCATTGACCTGCTCTGCAATCTCGGTCAGCGCCGCGTCCTGCAAGGGTTGGTTACCGTCATCCACCACTTCGCCGTCGAGGCGGTTGGCCAGCATCCGGGCGCAAGCCGTCATCGCGCCATATCCGTCGCGCAGCGGCGCCACGCGCGGCACGTCGAGCAGCAAGGTCAGGCGCGGTGTCGTTTCTTCGGCCAAGGTGACATTGGTCGACAGCGAAAACAGCACTCCGCCGTCGCCGTCCGGCATCACGAGGCGACCGTCCGGGCGCACGTCGAAACCGTGGCGTTCGAGTGCTGCCAACAGCGTGTTGATCGCCCACGGCGCGCCCTTGGAGCGCACGCTGATGCTCAGCTGCGCGTCGTACTCGGCCACGAACTGATGCAGCGCGCGCGCGCGCTCCATCACTTCGGCCATGTCGGGAACATCGGGTTCGGCATCGATCTGGTCACACATCTGACGCAATTGCGTGATCAGTTCGGAATACTCCAGCTCGTTGAGCGCTCCGCTACGGTTGGCAAGCTGCACGCCCGCGTACAGGCCGTAGTAGATGCCGCCAGTGGCGATCTCTTCCCAGCTTCCGTCGTCGCGCTGCCCAACGAAATGCACCGGCTTGTTGCCGGCGTGGCGCAAGGACTGCAAGTGGGGAAGAATCTTTTCGCCGCGCGCCGGCGTCTCCAGCATTAATGCAATGGCGCAGTCGATCAGTTCGTCGATCGGCAATTCCTTCGCCACCGCGGGAGCAGGTGCGCTTTCGGGCAGCGTGGCTGCCGTTTCATCGGCCTCGGGAGCAACGCCTCCCTCGTCGAACGAGGGTTCGGCACGGGCGGCGGAGAGTGGTGCTTCTTCCCCCATCAGGACATCGTCCTGGTCCGAGGAAAACGCCTTCTGTACGGATTTCCTCGCCTTGTATTCCTGCCACTTGTTATAGCTGATCACACCAACGACGATGGTGCCGCCAATGATCATCAGGCTTGCCTGGAGGTCGGTCATGCTGCTGGTACCTCAACTGAATGTGCAGCGCGTTGCATCACGGAATGATTGGGGCGCGCCCTCGGGCTGCGCACAGGGACGCGGCTCATAGTGCGAAAACGCGCATCGGAGGCCGCTGTGGAAAAGCGGCTCAGGGTAGTGTCGGGAGGAAAAGTTGTCAAGAAATGCTGCCTTCAGATGCATGGTTGCCGGAAACTTGATCCTTGCTCATCCGACACGTTCCGGGGCTTGAGGCCGGTCAAGATCGCAATAGAGCCGGTCACAAGAATAACAACTGTTCAGTTCGCCGTCTTTCCGCAGCAGGTCTTGAGCGGACTGCCCTTCGAACACGAGAAACAGGGAGAAACGCATGGAAACCAGCCGCCGCCAGAATGCACTTGCACGTAGTTTCAACAGCGACCCAGAACCGGGTCATAGCGAAGTCCTGCTGCAAAGCATGAAAGCGCATTCGCGCGACATCGACGCTCGACTGGCGCGCGCCCGTGCCGGGGATGGTGCGTCGCGCGACGTAAAACTCCAGGACTTGACGATGCTGTCGTTGTCGCCGCTGCTGCGCTCGGTGCAGAACTGGTGGCTGCAGCGCGCCGAACGTCATTACCTGATCTGCGCCGATGTCGAGCTGCAGCGCATGCGCGAAGCCCAGATGAACATCGCTTACTACCAGAAGCGGGCCGCAATGGCACGCTCCGCGCGCGGCTGACGACTCAGGCTGCCTGCGCTTCCGAAGCGAAGCTGGCAGCCGATTCCATATCCACCGCGACGATGCGCGACACGCCCTGCTCCTGCATCGTCACCCCGATCAACTGCTGCGCCATTTCCATTGCGATCTTGTTATGCGAGATGAAGAGGAACTGGGTCTGCGACGACATGCGCTTGACCATGTTGCAGAAGCGCTCGGTATTGGCGTCGTCCAGCGGCGCATCGACCTCGTCCAGCAGGCAGAACGGCGCCGGATTCAACTGGAACATCGAGAACACCAGAGCGGTCGCCGTGAGCGCCTTCTCGCCACCGGACAGAAGATGAATCGTCGCGTTCTTCTTGCCCGGCGGCTGGGCCATCACCTGCACACCTGAATCCAGGATTTCCTCGCCGGTCATCATCAGTTTGGCATTGCCGCCGCCGAACAGGATGGGGAACAGCTCGCCGAAATGCTTGTTCACCTTGTCGAAGGTGTCCTGCAGCAGATCGCGGGTTTCCTTGTCGATCTTGCTGATCGCATCTTCCAGCGTCGTCATCGCCTCGGTCAGATCGGCGTGCTGGGCATCGAGGAAATTCTTGCGTTCCGAAGCCTGTGCCAGCTCGTCCAGTGCTGCCAGGTTGACGGCACCAAGCGCTGCAATCGCATTCGTCAGGCGCGTCACCTCGCCCTGCAGCCAGGACGGTTTCGTATCGGCGTTGAGCTTCTCCGCCAACGCTGCCTCGTCCGCCTGAGCCTCGCTCAGTTGCTGCGCATACTGCTCCTGGTTCAGGCGCGCGGCCTGCTCCTTCAATTGCAATTCCATGATGCGGTCGCGCAGCGG
>DATBUE010000162.1:0-4159 GCA_036516375.1 Noviherbaspirillum sp.
GCACACCAGTTGCTCGCTGACGATCACTGAAAACGCCGATCCCGACGTGCGACGCGACCTGGAAATGGTGCTCGCCCGCCTCGCGCCGGACGGTGACCCTGCTTACCGGCACGACCTCGAAGGACCGGACGACATGGCCGCTCATGCGCGCAGCGTGCTCACCGGTTGCGAACTGACGGTGCCGATCAGTGCCGGGCGCCTGCTGCTGGGCACCTGGCAAGGTCTCTACCTGTGGGAACACCGCAGCGAGCCGCAAACACGGCGCGTGGTCGTCACTGTGCTCGGAAGCTGATCGACTGCGCGCCGCGCCGCAGCGACTGCACGGTACTTCGAATACATCAACGCATCGCGGGCTGCTGGGTCTGCTCTTGCGGCTGGGACTGCTGCATGCCCTGCCCTTGCTGCATCGATGGCTCTGGCTGCGCAGGTTGCGATTGCGCAGGTGGCGGCTGCGTGGATTGCGACTGCGTGGGTGCCGACGTTTGCGGCTGCGGCGGCGGTTGCATCTCCGATGTCCCCGTAGCACTGCTTGCGGAACCGGAGCCGCCGGAACTGCCGCTGGCCGATTCTCCACCCGCGCTGCTTCCGGTACTCTCGGTCAGCGATTCCTGCTTGGCTTGCGCCACGTTCAGGTCGCGCCTGGCCTTGGCCACCTGTTCGCACGCCTTCTGGGCATCGCCCACCTGGTCGCCGCAACGCGCCTTGGCAACGTCGTACTCCGCATCCGCCTTGGCTTCGGCCAGTTCCAGCCGGCCCTTCGGTGTCTCGCGCTCACTCAGCTTGGCCTGGGCTTCCATCACTTTCTTTTGGCCATCGGCTTCGGCTTCGCAAATCTTCTTTGCGTTGTCCTGCATGCCTTCGCAGCGTTTCATCGCGGTCTGATGTTGCTGCTCGATCTGCTTGCTCTGCGCTTGCTGGCCTTGCTGCTGACTTTGCTGTTGATTCTGTTGCCGGCTTTCCTGCCGGGACTGGCTGGACGAACCCGAGGTAGCTGGCGCCGCTGTGTCGGTCTGGGCTTGCGGCTGCTGCGCCTGCGCAGAAGTGAATGCCAACGCGAGCGCGGCTGCAAGGACGGAGAGTTTGATGTTCATGGGAATGTCCTTTTGCAAGAGTAAAGGGAAGGGCCATCCAAGCAAGCTCCACGCCCGTCCTCATCCCCGACCACTTGTACGCGTACGCCGGCCAACTTGCGCGGGCGTGTTGTTTTAACATGCGCTCTTTGCATTTCTTCCCCATCTTTACCAATCTGTGGAGGGCGCTTGCAGCCAGTCATCTCGATTCATGCACTGACAAAAACCTATGCCTCCGGTTTCCAGGCACTCAAGGCAGTCAATCTCGATATCCGTCGCGGCGAAATCTTCGCGCTGCTCGGTCCCAACGGCGCCGGCAAGACCACCCTCATCAGCATTACCTGCGGCATCGTCACTGCCAGCAGCGGCAGCGTGGTGGCCGATGGTCACGACATCGCGCGCGACTATCGCGCGGCGCGCACCAAGATCGGCTTGGTGCCTCAGGAATTGTTCACCGATGCCTTCGAAAGCGTATGGGATACCGTGAACTTTAGCCGCGGGCTGTTCGGCAAGGCACCGAATCCGGCATACATCGAAAAGGTGTTGAAGGACTTGTCGCTGTGGGACAAGCGCAATTCGAAAATCATGGCGCTGTCGGGTGGCATGAAGCGCCGCGTGATGATCGCCAAGGCCTTGAGTCATGAACCGACCATCCTGTTCCTGGACGAACCGACCGCCGGCGTCGATGTGGAATTGCGGCGCGACATGTGGGCCATGGTGCGACGCCTGCGCGAAAGCGGCGTGACCATCATCCTCACTACGCATTACATCGAGGAAGCCGAGGAAATGGCTGACCGCATCGGTGTGATCAACCAGGGCGAGATCCTGCTGGTCGAGGACAAGGACGTGTTGATGAAAAAGCTGGGCAAGAGGCAGATGACGCTGCTACTGCAACAGCCGCTGGAAGCACTGCCTGACGCGCTGGCCGGCTTTCAACTGGAGCTGTCGCAGGATGGCGGCCAGCTCACCTATACCTTCGACAGTCAAGCCGAACACCCGGGCGTGCCGGCCCTGCTGCAGCGACTGGCCGAACACGGCATCCAGTTCAAGGATTTGCAGACGCGCGAAAGCTCGCTGGAAGAAATTTTCGTCAACCTGGTCCACGGCAAAGGGGGCCGGGCATGAATGCACATGGCGTGAAGGCAATCTACAAGTTCGAGATGGCGCGCTGGTGGCGCACGCTGATGCAGAGCATCGCCTCGCCGGTGATCTCGACCTCGCTGTATTTCATCGTGTTCGGCTCGGCCATTGGTTCGCGCATGGAGCAGATCGATGGCATCAGCTACGGCGCCTACATCGTGCCGGGACTGATCATGCTGTCGGTACTGACCGAAAGCATCTCGAACGCCTCGTTCGGCATCTACATGCCGAAGTGGGCCGGCACGATTTACGAAGTGCTGTCGGCACCGGTCTCGGCCTTCGAGATCGTGCTCGGCTATGTGGGTGCGGCCGCGACCAAGTCTGTGATCCTCGGCTTGATCATCCTCGCCACCGCACGCGTGTTCGTCGATTACTCGATCGAACATCCGTTGTGGATGTTCGGTTTCCTCGTGCTGACCTCGGTCACGTTCAGCCTGTTCGGCTTCGTGATCGGCATCTGGGCCGACGGCTGGGAAAAGCTGCAGATCGTGCCGGTGATGATCGTCACGCCGCTGGCCTTTCTCGGTGGCAGCTTCTACTCGATCAACATGCTGCCGCCGTTCTGGCAACAGGTCACGCTGCTGAACCCGGTCGTGTATCTGGTTTCCGGATTCCGCTGGAGCTTCTATGGCGTGTCGGATGTGAGCGTGGGCATCAGCCTGGGCATGACCGTGGTCTTCATGCTGCTGTGCATGGGCGCGATCTGGTGGATCTTCCGAACCGGGTATCGCTTGAAGAAATAGATTTCTGGAGCGCACTGCTCCCGCCTCCCATCGCCGCCCCTTCACTGCGGGGCGGCGCTCCAGACGCAACCGCACTGCGCCTGTCGTCCACGGACACCGTCCTGCGCGGGTACTTATGCACATGCGAGCCTTCGTACCCGCTCCCCTTCTGAAATAGTTCCTTACATCAGTCCCTGAACCGGGCTTGGGATTGTCTTGTCAACAAGATGCAAGTTCACACCAGGAATGGCATTACGCGGTTTCAGGTTGTGCCGCTAATGCATCTGACTTAAGGAGAACCGAATGAAATACAAGACCACCGCACTATCGATCCTCGCAGCAACCCTCCTCGCGAGCAGCCCGTTCATCGCCCATGCCCAAGCCGGAACGACGCTGGGAACCGGCGGGAGCACAGCCGCGGGAACCAGTTCCACCCTAGGGGTCGGGGGCAGCACTGCGGGCACTGGTGATGCTTCGGGCTCGTCGACCACCTTAGGCACGGGCGGCAGCAGCGCAGGAAATGGCAGCACGGGTTCGACTATTGGTACTGGCGGCAGCGCGGCAGGCACCGGCGACACATCCGGCTCATCCTCCACGCTTGGCACCGGCGGTAGCAGCGCAGGCGATGGCAGCACGGGTTCGACCATTGGCACCGGCGGCAGCGCCGCAGGCACCGGTGACACGTCAGGCTCGTCCTCCACGCTCGGCACGGGCGGTAGCAGCGCAGGCGATGGCAGCACCGGCTCGACCATCGGTACCGGTGGCAGCACTGCCGGCACGGGTGACACCTCGGGCTCGTCTTCGACCCTGGGCACCGGCGGCAGCAGCGCAGGCGACGCCAGCACGGGCTCCGCAATTGGAACCGGCGGTAGCGCAGCGAGCACCGGCGATGCTTCCGGTTCGGCCACAGGGACCGGTGCCGGTACGTCGGGCGCGAGCGGTGACTTGAGCGCGGACGCAGCAGCCGGCAGCGCGTCGAACACTGGATCGATGGCCGACGATGACGACGACCGCAAGGGCAACAAGAAGGATCGCAGCGAGCACAATCGCGGCAAGAGCGATTCCTGCCCGCCGGGACTGGAAATGCAGGGCCGCTGCTGATCGGTTGCATACAACCTCATGGCCTGCGTTGAAGACGACGCGGGCCGCTAGAGCGGATTCGCCCTGACCAGCTCGCCGATGCCGGACGGCTTGCCCACGGCACGGCGTTGCGGCTCCTTGCCATGG
>DATBUE010000163.1:0-3513 GCA_036516375.1 Noviherbaspirillum sp.
CGGTCAACGTATCGCCGCAATGCTGGCGCACCAATGCCAGCAGTTTCAAGGCATCATCGGCCGAGCTCATGGCCGCCAAGGCAGTCAATTGCGCTTTGGGCCGCGGATACATTTTTAAGACGGCGGCAGTGATGATGCCAAGCGTGCCTTCGGCGCCGATGAACAAGTCGCGCAAGTCGTAGCCGGTATTGTCCTTGCGCAGCGCGCGCAAGCCTTTCCACACCTTGCCCTGCGCGGTGACGACTTCCAGGCCGAGCGCGAGTTCGCGCGCATTCCCGTAGCGCAGGACTTGCGTGCCGCCGGCATTGGTGGCGAGGTTGCCGCCTATCGTGCAGCTTCCTTCCGCGCCCAGCGACAGAGGGAACAGGCGGGCAGCCTCGCGCGCCGCGTCCTGCACCGCTTGCAGGATGCAGCCGGCTTCCACGGTGATCGTGTCGTTCTCGGTATCGATGGCGCGGATGCGGTTCATGCGCCCCAGTTGCAGCACGACTGCCTGCCCACTGTCATCCGGCGTGGCGCCGCCGGCCTGCCCGGTATTGCCGCCTTGGGGCACGATGGCGGCACCGTGTTCAGCGCACAGGCGCACGACGTGGGCGACCTCTTCACTGGTGCCAGGGCGCACCACGGCCAGCGCGTTGCCGGTGTAGCTCTTGCGCCAGTCGATCAGGAAGGGAAGCGCGTCGACGCCGGTGAGCACATGCGCAGCGCCAAGTACCTGGCGCAAGGCGTCCAGCAAGGCAGCGCCATTCATTGCGAAATCGGCGTCAACAATGGGCGCCCCTGCAGGAAGGCTTCCACGTTGGCGACCACCAGTTCTTCCATCGCGCGCCGGGTTTCGTGCGTGGCGCTGGCCGTGTGCGGCATCAGCGTCACCTTGTCCATGTTCAGGAATTCGGACGGCACTGCCGGCTCGTTCTCGAGCACATCCAGCCCTGCCCCGCCGAGGCGGCCTTCGACCAGTGCCGACACCAGCGCAGCCTGATCGATCACGCTGCCGCGCGCGATGTTGATCAGTATCCCTTTCGGCCCCAGCGCATCGATGACGTCGGCCGACACCAGGTGCCGTGTCGCGGCGCCGCCGACGCATGCCACGACCAGGAAATCGGCCCATGCCGCGAGCCCGTTCAGCGTAGCCTCGAAGCCGTACGACACATCATTCCGCGCACGCCGGTTGTGGTAACGCACTTCCATGTCGAAGCCCGCACCGCGCCGTGCAATCGCCTCGCCGATGCGCCCCAGCCCCAGGATGCCGAGTCGCTTTCCGCTGACCTTGGTCGCCAGCGGAAAAGCGCCGATGGTCTTCCACTGCCCGCCCTTCACATAGCGGTCGCCTTCGGCAATCCGCCTTGCAGTCGACAGCAACAGCGCCCAGGCCATGTCGGCCACGCAATCGTCCAGCACGTCCGGCGTATTCGTCACCTGGATGCCGCGTGCCGTCGCGGCGGCGACATCCAGCGTGTCGTAACCCACGCCCCAACTCGCGATCAGGCGCAGCGCCGGCATGCGTTCGATCATTGCCGCGCTGCAGCCGCGTCGCACCGAAGTCACCAGCACCGTCGCCTGCGCGGCGCGCTGTTCCAGGCAAGCCAGCGGATCGGCCTCCTTCCACAGTTGCAGCACGTCGTAGCGTTCCTGCAGCGTGGCGTCGGTCCATGCGCCGATCGGCGCTGCCTGCACGATGAAAGGTTGGTCACTCATGGGTTCAGCTTTTCTCCGGAATGTAGTTGGCGGCGGCCGCGGCCTGCGCGAAGGTCTTGCCTTCCTTGACGCCCTTCTCGACCGCGACATCCACCGCGAGGATGCGCTCGGCCTCGGCCAGCACGCGCTCCAATTCAGCGCGCGGAATGACGACGATGCCGGTGTCATCGCCAACCACCAGATCGCCCTGCTTGACCGGCACCGAACCGATGGTGATGGGCTGCCCCAGCTCCTGCAATTGCAGACGTGTCTTGCCGGTACGCGGGCTGACCCAGCGGCTGGCCATCCACAATCCCACTTCGCGAATCTCGTCCACATCGCGGCAGGCGCCGTCGATGATCACGCCGGTGGCACCCTGCAACTTGGCTGCGGTGGAAGCGATGCCGCCGAAAGTGGAAATCGGCGCGCCGCCGACATCGACCATCAGCACCTTGCCCGGCCCGCAGGCTGCCACCAGCTTGCCCACTGCAAAGTCCGCGCGGTCGTACTGGCCGAGATCGCCCTTCACCTGGCGCGCGGTGACGGCAAAGCCGACCATGCGCTCGTCGCCGCTGCGGCGTGTGATGCCCTCGACCACGCCGGCGATACCGCACACGTCCAGCGCGTCCGACCAGGTACTGGAGCCGATCTTCGCGCAGCGCGCCAGCAAGTCGGTGTCCGCTTGTGTCATGTCTTCATTTCCTTTGTCGATGGTTGATTTTGTCCTGCGCCTTCCATTGATGGCGCAGGACAGCGCTTCCTTACTGCACCTGCGCGCCGGACAGCTTCACCGCTTCCGCCCAGCTCTTCGCTTCGAGCTGCATGAACTCCTTGAACCTCTCGGGCGTGGTGTTGGTGACGTCGCCGCCCATCTCGACCAGTTGCTTCGTGATCTCGGGTGAAGCCACGACCTTGTGCACGTCCTGGTAGATCTTCTGCTTCAGCGCCGCCGGCATGCCAGCCGGGGCCAGCAAGCCGAACCAGGTGGCCGCTTCGAAGCCGGGCATGCCGGCTTCGGTAAAGGTCGGCACATCGGCAATCGCATCGATGCGCTTGGAATGCGCGAGCGCAATTGGGCGGATCTTGCCGGCCTTGATGTGCGGCAGCGCGGCCGACAGCGTGATGAAGGCCATGCCGACGTGGTTGCCGATCAAGTCGTTCAGCATCGGTGCATCGCCCTTGTACGGCACGTGCATCATTTCCATGTTGTTCTTCGCCATGAACAGCGCACCGGTCAGGTGCTGCGGCGTGCCGTTGCCGGTGGAAGCAAAGCTGGTTTGCGGATTGGCCTTCAGGTGGGCCAACAACTCCTTCAGGTTCTTCGCCGGCAGATTGTTCGACGTGACCAGCACCAGCGGAATCACCGAAGTCAGCGTGATCGGCTCGAAATCCTTCATCGGGCTGTACGGCAGTTTCTTGTACAGGCTGTCGCTGATCGTGTGCGCGGCCGTCGTCATGTACAGCGTGTACCCGTCGGCCGGCGACTTGGCCACCATGTCAGCCGCGAGCACGGTGCCCGCGCCCGGCTTGTTGTTGACGATGACAGGCTGGCCCCAGGCCTTGCTCGCGCCTTCGGCCACCAGGCGCGCGATGACGTCGGTGGCACCGCCAGCCGGGTACGGCACGACCAGGTTGACCTGCTTCGTCGGGAAGGTCTGCGCGCCGGCGTGGCTGGCCGCGAGAACGGCGGCGGCCGTCAAGGCCACTGCGCCCAACTGCTTCAATGCTGATTTCATTTCACGTCTCCTTGTGATTGCCGGTCCGTGTATCGGCCGTGCTTTGGTAATGCATGCAAACCGCTTACTCCGCCCAAGGCTTGGCCGCCCACATCTTGCG